>JARBTY010000023.1 GCA_029239935.1 Clostridia bacterium
CATTCTTTTGGCTGCTCTTCCGGTGGGCGCTGCAAGAAGCACTTCTTCTCCAGCCTTGCCTAACATGTGTAAGATGGCATTGATTGTTGTAGTTTTACCTGTACCAGGCCCCCCTGTGATAACTGTTACACCGTGGGAAAGAACATGCCTCACTGCTTCTCTTTGCTCTTCTACCAGTTCGATACGCAAGTCTTTTTCTGTTTGTATAAGTTCTTTTTCGATATCCAGTACACTTTGTTTTTCATAAAGAGCGGCTAAATCAATCAGTTTTCTCGCCACCCCTTGCTCACTGTAGTAAAGATAGGATAAAAAGACACAGGTTATGTCATTATAATTTTTGATAATCAGTTGCTTGTGAAGACTGAGCTCAATAAGAGCATTTTCCACATAATCTTCATGTACACCTAAAAGAAGCGTGGCTTCTCTTACAAGCAGCTCCCTTGGCATATAAGTATGCCCATTTGCCGAAAAATTAGACAATATATACGTAACACCAGCCTTGATGCGATGAGGATCTTCTTTAGCTATCCCCACTTTGTAGGCAATTTCATCAGCCTTTTTGAACCCAATTCCAAAGATATCTTCAACCAGCCTATAAGGCGTATTTTTAATGATCTCAGAAGTTCTTTCTTTGTAGTGTTTGTAAATCTTAACCGCATAGGTGGGGGTAATCCCATAGTCCTGCAAAAAAAGCATGGCCCGCCTGAGTTCGTATTGGGCATGAAACACCTCTCCGATTTCTTGAGCCTTTTTTTCACTGATCCCATTGATTTGGGCCAGTACAAGGGGTTCCTCTTCTATCATTCTAAAAGTATCTAGCCCAAAATGTTTGACAATTTTTTTGGCTGTTTTGGCCCCTATTCCTTTGATAACCCCTGATGCCAAGTATTTTTCCATCCCTTGGACCGTCTTTGGCATACTTCTTTCGAACATTTCTACCTTTAATTGTCTGCCATATATGTGATGAGTAGTCCAGCTTCCAATGATTCTTACATCTTCTCCGGCATAAACCCCAAGCATCTCTCCAACGCAGGATATTTCTTCCCCTTCATAATCAATCGTACATACCGTATAGCCGTTCTCCTCATTTTGATAAATGATATCCTCTATTGTTGCCTCTAGCACTATTTGTTCATCCACATTTTCTCACCACTTTTATGCATGATTTTTGTCCACATTATTTATCTTCAAAGTATACCATATCCACAAAAACCTCACAACGGGTGAACAAATAATCCTCTTATTACAAAAAAGCCAGATTACACCAAGTTGTAGTCTCAGTGTAATCTGGCTCTTTTATAACTCAATTGTTTCTTAATTAGTTAGTACATAACATCTTCAACTACGATGTACTCCTCATTTTTTGAGGTGTAAAATCCTATTTCATCAAGTTGGCTTAAGGCAATATAGGAAATCCCATTTTTTGTAATAGTTGAAACCGCTACTTCTTCCTCATTGATGATAACAACTGATTTTTTAGTTTGTGGACTGTATTTAACAGCATATCCTAAATCATCCATTGCAGCTCTAAAAGGTATATAGGTTTCATTTTTTTCAGTGATAGCTTGGTTTAAATCCACTTTAGCTATTCTTACAGCGCTAGCAGATCCTGAAAAAAAGAGTTCCATAAATTCATCCATAGAGTAAACGACTTTACTGGTTGGAAGGGTGATATCTTTTTTAACTGCCTTTGTCCCCTCACTGCTTACATTAAGTTTTACAATGACTGGTGCTTCTCCAGCCGCAACCTTCAGTCCCATATCTATAGCTTGTGTATAGCTATCATCCTCAAAGGTATAAGTAACCTTTAAATCACTGCCGTTTACCATCGGTTTAATGGCTTCTTTACCTTGATTTAAAGCTAATAAAGTTTCTTCCTTTTGAGCGTCTACCTCTTCTTGTGTAATACCTGTATCGCTGTACTCATTAAGAACATCTATTTTACTCATCATCTCACTGATAAACTGTACTGATAAATCTACCATTTGACTTGAATCCAGCTTCATAGTATAACTTCTGCCTTTTTGAGCGATTGGCACTTTAACCTCTGAGTCCTTAAATAACTTTTCAAATAAAAGCTGTGCTTTTTCTTTGTCAACTGCACCCGCCTGCATCTCACCAGCTGTATCGATGCCTATGTATTCTGTTTCTATAGCTTTGATCGCTTCTGGAACTGGCGCGCCTGATGCTGCAAATAAGTCTGTGAAATAAGCTTTACTGATATAAACCGTGCTTTTATCAACATATACCTTAACCGGAGATATTTTAATCGGTGCTTCAATAGTTCCTATTGATATTTCGTCGATATTAATATCTACATAAGCCTGCATTTCTTTAGTATTGGTATAACCTGTAAAGCTAGCTTTGATATTAACCTCTTCATCCTCTGCCTCTACAGATACAGTCATATCCCCTTTGGTTGCTTCATATTCCCAAGTACTTGTTTTCTCTATTTCTTTGTAGAGATTGAGTCCTTCTGTGCTGCAGCCTGTGGCTCCCAGCATCATCAGTGATGCCATCAGCATCGCTACTATTTTCTTTTTCATCTTAATCCTCCATCTGTTTTTATTGACATGAATACCTCCATTATACCTAATTGACAGTATTTTATCAATAAATCAGATATTAAGTTTAGATTACGTATCCTTTTTAAGTACAGTTTAATTAAATATCATTAAATCCTCAACTACGATGTACTCTTCATTTTCTTCAGTATAAAATCCTAATGCGTCAAGCTCACTCAAAGCAACATAAGACACACCGTTTTGAATAATAGTCACAACAGGTGCCTCTTCCTCATAAGCTGCGATAGTTGACTTTTTGGTGTTGGCATCATATTTTACATCATAGCCAAGATCCTTCATCGTCTGCCTAAGAGGGACATATGTTTCATCATTTGTGGTAATTGTTTGATCTATTTCTACCCTTGTTACTGATTCTATCTGTTCTGTAGAAGTAGCCTCTCCCAAAAGTGCTGCTATCTCCTCTAAAGAATAGATCACGCTGTTCTTTGGCATCTCAAACTCTCTTTTATTTGCTTTTGCCACTTGACTATCCATACTTACATTAATAAATACACTTTCATCTTCTGGAGTAACTTTGAGTGCCATATCTATTGCCTGGCTATATGTATTGTCTTTAAAATCATATACCACTTTGAACTGACTGCCATCTATCATTGGTTTAATGATTGCTTTGCCTTCATCCATGGCTGCTAACATCTCTTCATTTTGAGCTTCTATTTCTTCTGCTGTAAGATTAGTATCATCATCGGCATTCATCAGGTTCATCTTACCCATTATTTCACCGATAAACTGTACTGATAAATCTGCCATTTGATGAGAATCCAGTTCTATGGTATAGGTTCTACCTTTTTGAATAATAGGCAACTTAATCTCAGATCCTTTAAACAGCTCCTGAACAAGTGCATTTAGTTCGTTATAATCAACTTCTCCCTGCTCTGCCTCTTCCATGCTGTTAAATCCTATGTATTCCGCTTCTATCTCGCTAAGTGCCTCTGGAATAGGTGCTCCTGATGTTTCAAAAAGTTGTGTAAAATAGGATTTACTGATATACATTGTTTGCTTATCTACATACAACCTGACTGGAGACAACTCAGTCTCAAGCTTAACATCTCCTAAGTTGATCTCGGTAACCGTCATATCTGCATACCCTTGATTTTCTTGAGTACTGGTGTATCCTGTAAAGTCTGCTTTCAGATTAACCTCTTTTCCCTCTCCTTGTATGGATACAGCCAAATCTCCTTTCATTTCTTGATAATCCCAAGTTCCGGTCTTCTCCAATTCATTGTATAGATTTAATCCTTCTGTGCTGCAGCCTGTAGCTCCGAGCATCATCAGTGATGCCATCAGCATCCCTATCATTTTTCTTTTCATTTTACCCTCCACAATGTGTGTTTTTTATGTTTGACCTCCTATATTATACCTAATTTTTATCTTTTTTTCAATAAAATGGATATTTCATTCAAGTTATTACAAGTGTTAATATTTCCCATATGCCCATTGAGCCCATAAAAATAGGAGGCCATTGGCCTCCTACTATTGGTATTTATAAAGTATTTGAGATATTATTTTATTTCTGCTTTTAAGTCTTCCACTTTATCTGTTCTTTCCCATGGAAGGTCTACATCAATACGGCCAAAGTGTCCATAAGCTGCAGTTTGTTTGTAGATAGGTCTTCTAAGATCCAGCATCTTGATGATACCTGCTGGTCTAAGATCAAAATGTTTGTTGACGATATCTACTAACACTTCGTCATTTACAACACCTGTTCCGTGGGTATTAACAAGTATGGAAACTGGTTTTGCAACACCGATAGCATAAGCCAGTTCTATCTCACACTTCTTAGCAAGGCCTGCTGCTACAATATTTTTAGCTACGTATCTGGCTGCATAAGCCGCTGAGCGGTCTACTTTAGTTGGATCTTTTCCTGAAAAAGCCCCACCGCCGTGGCTTGCATATCCGCCATATGTGTCTACTATGATCTTGCGGCCTGTAAGTCCTGAATCTCCTACTGGTCCTCCGATTACAAATCGGCCTGTTGGATTGATAAAGTACTTTGTATTGTCGTCTAAAAGTTCTGCTGGAACAATGGGTCTAATGACATATGCCATAATATCTGCATGAATTTGTTCTTGAGTTACCTCTTCTGAATGCTGTGTTGAAACAACCACTGCATCTATTCTGACTGGTTTGTCACCATCGTATTCCACAGTTACTTGGGTTTTGCCGTCTGGTCTTAGATAACTAAGTGTTCCGTTTTTACGAACTTCTGATAATTTTTTAGATAATCTGTGAGCCAAAGATATAGGCATTGGCATAAGCTCTGGCGTTTCGTCACATGCAAAACCAAACATCATCCCTTGGTCCCCTGCTCCAATAGCCTCAATAGAACTATCTGCCATTTCACCGCGTTTTGCTTCTAAAGCTTTGTTTACTCCCATTGCAATGTCTGCTGACTGTTCGTCTAATGCAACAATAACGCCGCAGGAATGTCCGTCAAAACCGTAGTCTGGATTGTTATATCCAATTTCATTAATTGTATCTCTTACTGTTTTATTAATATCAACGTAGCAGTTTGTTGATATTTCTCCCATAACCAGTACAAGCCCTGTTGTAAGTGCTGTTTCGCAAGCAACCCTTGCAGTTGGATCTTGTGCATAAATTGCATCTAGTACCGCATCAGATATTTGATCTGCCATTTTGTCTGGATGTCCTTCTGTTACCGATTCTGATGTAAATAATCTTTTTGCCATTTAAAGCCCCTCCTCATGTTTTTAATATTAGGATTAACAGAAAGCAAATAAAAAAACCTCATTATAAATGAGGTCCGATTAGCAATCATACATCCTCATCTTACGCATAGTTATGCGCGGGAATTGGCACCTTAGCTATCGCTAGGTTGCCGGGTTTCATAGGGCCCTGTCCCTCCACCTCTCTGGATAAGAATCTTATTTAGTTTTATTTTACAATACAATATAACATTTTTTTTTGCCATTGTCAACTTATATTTTTATATTTCTTGGTCAATTTTTGATGCATTTTGAATGCTGTCTTTAGCTTGTTTGTTGTATGTATGAGTCATTTGTTTGTACATCATATCTGCAAGACCAATACCACCGGCTTTTGTCATTTCTTTAGACCGATTATCGATCATATAATCTTCAAAAGTCTTTTCGTAGTCTCCTTTTGGAATAAGACTTTCTCCTGATAGCATAGAGGTTTTCATCTGCTTAAAGAGTTGTGAGAGCATATAAGTTTCTAATTCTTCGCAGGCTTCTCTTAAGGCTTTGTCATCCTGACTTGCTGCTGCCTCTTTTAAAATAGCATCAAAATCTTTTGTTTTATTTTCTTCTGCTTTACTGAGTATTTCCTTTTGAAAAGCTGTATTAAACTGCAGTGCACCTATATCCATCTCCTATAACCTCCTAACCTCGTTTAAGTTCATTTGCTTGCTGAAGCATGGTATCAACTGTTTTAATAGCGGTTGAATTGAGTTCATAAGCCCTTTGAGCCACTATGAGCCTAACCATTTCTTCTGCTACTTGTACATTGGAGCCTTCTAACCAGCCTGTCTTGATACTGCTTCGAACCAATCCATCAGCATCCCCCTCTATGAGCGGCTCTCCTGATGCCGGGGTTCCAATGTATAAATTGGAGCCAATAGCTTCTAAGCCTTCTACATTGGCAAATTGTACGATTTTCAGTTGTGCTATATCCATTCTCATATTGGTCTCTTCATCTGTGTAATACACAGCTCCGTCTTTACCAATCATTAGTTTATCTGCGGGTATCTCCTGTCCTATAAGGATCGTTTCATCTTCTGCTGATAACACTGGATTGCCATCTGATGTAACTAAAGCATAGGAACCGCCGTCTGTGATGGCTATACGAAAACTCCCATCCTTTGTATAAGTTTCCTGTTCCCCTCTTAAGACCGAGAAAAATCCATTACCTTCTATTGCCATATCTGTACGGTTTCCAGTTTCTTGTAAGGTTCCAGCACTATAATTACGTGAATTAGCAAGCGCCCTCACCCCGTGACCAACCTGCATTGAAGTTGGTGCCTGAGCACCTGCTACATTAGCAGTCTCCATAGTCTGGTAGAGCAAGCTTTTAAAATTAGTAGTTTCTTTTTTGTACCCTGTTGTATTGACATTCGCTAAATTGTTAGATATCGTATCTACGTTTAGCTGCTGTGATGTCATGCCTGATGCTGCTGTCCATAATCCTCTAATCATTTCTCTTCCTCCTATGCTCTTCCTACTTCATTTACAGCTTTACCTAAAAGTGAATCTTGAGTTTGAATAACCTTTTGATTTGCTTCATACGCTCTCGAAACCGTAATCATATCTACCATAGCAGTCACAGGATTGACATTTGACGATTCTAAAAACCCTTGCAGTACACTGCCCTGAAAAGGCAATGCCTGTTCCTCTGAGCGGTATAGATTATTATCAGCTTTCTGAAGTGTGCCGTTATCTTCGAAACGTACAAGTGCTATAGTATCTACAAACTCCGCGCCTCTATAAACTTCTCCGCCCTCTTTAACAACAACTTGTCCGCCATTTGATAAAAACTCTTCACCAAAGGTAATCGGCTGTCCCTCTTGTGAAAGCACATAATAGCCTTCTTTAGTCACCATTTCTCCAGCTTGATTAATTGAGAAATTACCATCTCTTGTATAAAGCATATCTGTTGGTGTCTGAACCGCAAAAAAACCTTCTCCTTGAATTGCCAGATCTACCATACCATCTGTTTTTATAACTGATCCCTGTGTAAAATTCGTATAAATCTCTTCAATCCTTGCCCCAAGGCTCATACCACCTATCACACCATTATTAGGAACATGATTTTGCACATCATTCAGTCTGCTGGCCAGTATCTGTGGAAAAGACCCAACTACTGCCGTATCCTTTTTATATCCTGTTGTATTAACATTTGCCAAGTCATTGGATATAATATCCATTTTTTTAGCTTGTACATTCATGCCTGTTGCTGCAGTATATAGTCCACGTACCATAATACTCGCCTCCTTCTATCTTATTTTTGAACCTTTTGCATATCTGTATTCTACCCACATCCCTGTCCCAATCGCCACACAGGACATCGGATCTTCAGCAATAACTGCGTTAATGCCTGTCACATCATAAATTCGTTTATCAAGCCCATAGATAAGGCTGCCGCCTCCGGTAAGTACAATACCTCTGTCCGATATGTCTGCCGCAAGCTCTGGCGGACTGATCTCAAGTACCGAACGAATACCGTCTATAATACTTGCAATAGGTTCTTCTAAAGCCTCCATAATTTCATCCGATGTAATAACAATGTTTTTAGGGAGCCCAACTACTAAATTTCGCCCTCTAACATTTATTTCGGCAGGAACCTCTCTTTTATAAACACTTCCTATATTAATTTTTATATCTTCTGCCGTTCTTTCACCAATTAATATATTATATTTTTTTCTCATATATCTGGTAATAGCCTCATCAAAATCATCGCCGGCTATCTTCAGTGACTTGTTTACAACAGTTCCTCCTAGGGATATAATTGCTATATCTGTAGTGCCGCCGCCGATATCTACAATCATACTTCCGCATGGTTTTGAAGTATCAATACCCGCTCCAATAGCTGCAGCCATGGGTTCTTCAATGGTATCTACGAACCTTGCCCCAGCTTGCCTTGTAGCATCTTCAACAGCTCTCTTTTCTACTTCTGTTACACCACTTGGTACACATACGCCGATTCTAGGTTTAATCAGTTTATGCCCTATGGCTTTGTGTATAAAATATTTAAGCATTTGCTCCGTAGCGTCATAGTCAGAAATCACCCCTTGTCTAAGAGGCCTAATAGATCTTATACTATCCGGTGTACGCCCAAGCATACGCCTTGCTTCTTCACCTACTGCGATCACTTCATTGGTTCGTTCTTTAATAGCCACTATAGACGGCTCTCTCAGTACTATCCCTTTTCCTTTTACATAAATGAGTACATAAGCCGTTCCTAAATCAATTCCTATATCCGTTCCTAATCCAAACATTTGGCTTCTCCTTTGTATTCTAAATAGATGATTGATGTATCTCATTGTGTATATATATTTTAAGTTGGTATTTTCTATTTTACCTATCACATTATAACATTAAACTCCCTCATTTTGCAAAATATTAAACCTTAATTTGTAATATTTTTAATATATTAAAATAATTATAGCATCCCTGTATAGGGATGCTATCTATTTTATCTATTTCATAATAGTTGAATATTTTTCTTTGGTTGCAAGTCCTCCCCTAAGATGTCTCTCAGCTTTATTAAGTTCTAAAACTTTTCTAGCTTCATTGGCAAGCTTAGGATTTATCTTTTCTAGTCGTTCTGTTACATCTTTATGAACTGTACTCTTACTTATACCAAATTTCTTTGCTGTTTCTCTGACTGTAGCGTTAGAATTAATAATAAATTTAGCAGCTTCTACGGCTCTCTCTTCTATATAGGCTTTCAAGAAAAGGCCCCCCTTAACACAACTCTTGATTTATACATATGCTTTCCACAGCTTATTTATGCCGATAAAATGTAAAAGAAGCCTAAACTGCAAAAGATTCAGAGCCATTCTCAAAATAGCTCTGAATCTTTTATACATGACAAATGACAGACCTTTTGGGTCTGTCACTCTAGGCTGTTTGTCTATAGTATTACTGTGCCTCGTCAGGGGTATGTCCCATATCGACACCTTCTGCACCTGTACTAGATGCTTCTTGCTTATAGTCTAAAAGCTTTAATGGATCTACAATTTCCTCATTATGCATAGCCTGCAGATAGATATTCTCTCCCTGCTTGATAAATGCTCCTGCTGGACTGCCTGCAGTACCAATTACTTCTCCCGCTCTTACAACTTGACCTAACAGGTTTTTATCTGGGCTGCCATTTTGAAAACCGTATAAGCTCTTATAGCCATTCCCATGGTCTATAATAACTGTCTTACCGACATAAGGCAGATCTGAGTTCAGTGTACTTGAATCATCAAGGATATCTATGACTTTACCGTCAGCTACAGCCTTGACTTCTTCTCCTTCTGATGCTGAGATACAAATACCAAATGTACGCATTGTTTGGTTCAGTGCTTCACTAAACCAATGTTTTGTACCTTCATCAGTATACGGAACAATAACTTGTCCTGATACTGGCCAGACAAATGTATCACCCTCTGCAAAGAAAGGTTCTGCTTTAGCATTTACAGTCGTGGATTCAAATGTCTCTGCTACGATTTGTTCGTCTTTTACTTGCTCTGCCTCTGCAGTATTCTCTTGTGGTACAGCATCTTGTGACTCTATATTCTCTTGCTGCACTTCGCTGTTAGGCTCTTCATACTGCACAACTCCATTATTTGTATCATCTGTAATGTCATCTACTACCCGACCTACTGCTTCTTCATTTTTAGCATAGGGGTTGGGTTCTTCTTTAACATTACCGTCTCTACCAGGTACAAGGAATATAGCTGCTAGAGCACCTACACTTACTACCCCAATAGCAACATAAAAGGCATACTTTTTCAAAAATTGTCCTATTTTTTTAATAATCATTTATTTACACCTCCGACGTCTAAATTATCGCCAGAGTTTTTTAATAATATTCATTTAATTTTATTTTTTATACACATAATTTTGTATCGTTACATCCATATAGTAATATTTGATAATCTCTTGATAAGTCTTGCCGGATTTCGCCAGTTCATTGGCTCCATTTTGGCTCAAACCAATGCCATGCCCTATCCCTTTTACATCAAAAATCAAGTATTTCCCTTGATTAAAGATAGTAAAATTGCTTGATGGCAGCCCTAATATCGTTCGAAAGTCCTCTCCTTTTAAAATAGCATTGCCAATTTGGATGCTTTTAATATATTCTGCTTCATCCTTTTCTACTATTTGAATTTGATTTTCTATCATCGTTTCATCAATGACGATATCCGGATAAACTTCTCTTAACTGATTAGCCATCTCGTTTTTACTTAACTTGATTTGTTTGCTCACCCGATCCCCTTCACTAACTACACTTTTGAGATAAGGAATATCTACATTGTACAAGACCTTTGCATTCCTCGTCTTTCCGCCGCTTGCTTCATGATAAAGCGCTTCTATGGGTTCGTCGTCATAAAGGATGATTTCATTTTGTGTTTCTTTGACTGCCTGCTGATAAGTTTTATATATATTATTATAGTTTTCTCCCCACAGCTTCTTCATTTCTTCCTCCGTATATCCCACCAGTTCACCCTTGTTTTGTATACCCAATACTCTTCTGGCCATATAGGTTCTGACCACCACCGCTTGAGCCTTTACAGCTTCGTATTCGTGGTTATAAGGCACCTCTTTTGCAAGGATCCCAATCAGTTTTTCTTCGTCAATAAGAGATGGGTTGTTGGCTTCTGCTGCCTGCTGCTGCTTTTGCCTGTTGATTTCCTGCAGCAGCTCTCCATTTTGATAGCCGCTGGCATATACAATGATAAAGGGAATCAAAAATAAACATCCCCCTATAAAAGCTATGGTCTTTATAAAATTCTTCAACTTGTCTCCTCCCCCTCTAGTGCCTTCCCTATACTACAGTATATGAAAGTAAGACAAGTTTATGAGTCAAAATGGTTCATTATAAAATGGGAAGGCCGCAATGATTTGTGTTACCCCTCTGGTCTCATTGTATGAAAAGCTAATCTGTGTATTGCTCTTTTTACCTTTCTCATCAAGGATATACTCCTTTATAGCTTTTGTATAACCATAATACGCCTCTGTGTCTTCGCTATAGTCATCCTTATAATAACTTACGTGATGTCCTTTTAAAGCTTTCAGGAGTTTGTCTGCATAAGCTTTTCTCTCTTGTGCATTTAGCTTTTTATCTATATCTCCTATAAAATAAATGGTTTCTTTTGGCTTCATACGCCACTTATCAAATAGTCCTAAAGAAAGGTTTCTCAGATGATCTAACCTTTTAAAATCACTTAGCCCCTCTATTTTGATGTGATAGCGGGTATTATAGCCTATATCCTTTTGTGCTGCGATAGTGATTATATAGGGTGTTTCTTGATCCCCGCTCTGTATCACTGTGCCTAGTTTATGCTCTGCTTGAATAAATTCTTGTGCGGCGCCGTATTCATGGATTTGTGTACACAGTCTAGAACAATCATACGTATGAGAAAACTGCTGCAAAACCTCATTCTCCTTAGCCGCTAACTGCTTTTCATCTAATATTTCTCCTTCTTTGATTGCCTTAAACTCTGCTGTAATATGGGTATATGTAATCTCTGGCAACTCTATCCTTTTGTAAAGCTCTTCTATCTTGGCTTCTCTTTTATCATAATAGTCCAGACCAAATATATAGCTGGCCGATACTATCAGGGTTACTAAAATAATGATATGATTATTTATTCTCACAAAAACACTCCCTTTTCTCATCTATTAGCTGTAGTTAGAGTATGGGAGTGTTTTTAATTTTTTATACAATCTATTTAATTGTCTATTCTATTAATTCATCTTCACTGTACCACTTGTAGAATCCAATCACACAGCACCCCATAGGTAATAGGACGGGTTGGATTGATTTCCTCTATAAGCCCTAATGCATACGCCTTTGAAACTGCTTCCTGATAGTCTCTGCTTACGCCGCCGAGTCTTACTGTTGAGGGTTTAATCTTATAGCCATTTTTTAGTTCATATAGTTTTACAATCCCAGCTATAGCCTGCTCTTCATTAACTGGGCCGCTGCTGCTGCTTATATAAATACCCGCTGACTTCGCTTTCGTTAGGCTATCCGCATAAGCTGGTGCTGTGAGGTCTACCTGACTTTTATTTTGAGCCACTCCTAACATCAAATGCACAAACTGGTCTCTATAAACAGCATCATTTTGGAAATAAATCGTCCCTAGTGCTGCCATATCATAGGTGCTTGCTAACTCCCTCATGGCATAGGTACTAAGACTCGTTGGCGCTATATCTTTCTTTTCATAAATACTATAAATACCTGTAACCGAGGTCAAATAACTGATAGAGGTGTCTGTAAGGGTGTCTATCGAATAGGTCTCTTTAGTCCAGGCTGCTCTGTCAAAATTATAGGTGTACGCAAATATATTTTTATATAAGTATTCTGTCTTAGCATCTAGCTTGAGTTTCACCTTTAAATACCCATCTAATTTTTTAATAGGAAGTGTTGTGCTTTTGCCTCTTACAGTAATATCTAGCTGTTCTCCGCCAATCAAGGTTTCTGGATACAGTTTTATAATAGAAGCAATCTTATAGTCTATGATTCTCTTAAAATCAAACTGCACGATATCTTTAGCATCGTATTGTTTTGTATAAGACCCTAATGCTTTGACGGGTAATTCATATGTACCTGTACTGGTTATAACCCTTAGTTCCATGTTACGGTTAATGAGTGTCTCTATAACTGCCTTAGGTATTTTGATTCTTCTTATTTCTGCATCATATCTGTTATTATATTTTTCAGCCTTGATTGTAAAGAAATAGGCCTTTTGTTTCATAATGTCTGAAATAATTTTTGCTGTATCTACTATTTCTATTGTCCATACATCTTTAGTGTAGTCTTCTTTTATAGGATCTGGATAGATAACAATATTATCATTATCCCCTCCATCATATTCATCCGATGACTTTTTAGTAAGTATTCTCACCCAGTTTGTATACCCTGATTCTTTGACGATCTCTCGTCCACCATCTTGATCCACTAATTTAACAATGGTTTTTACTTTGACATAATAAGGTCTATTTGCAATCAGATTATTAAACTTAACGATGTTTTTAGAAAGAATTTCATACGTTACCTCCTCTCCTTCACCGTTATCTCCTGATGTATTGACAACAATCGCATCTAAAAACTCTGGATTGTCGGCAAACTCTACAACATAGCTATACTCCCTTTCCGACTGTTCATCCTCTTCTGTGGCAGCTTTGTCATTAGGATTCTTAATCCACTCTACAGTAATATAGTCTTTAGCTATCGGTTGAAAGTCCTTTCCAATTTCTAAAATGCTTTGATAAGCAGCAGGTCCGAGTCCTGTGGGCATGGCCGGTATACCTAATGCATCCGTTTTGGCTGTTACTGGATTGCTCCATGCAGATATTTTTTCCCCAACTTTTTGCTTGGCCCTTATCCAGATATTGTAAGTGGTCTCTGGCATAAGCCCTGTGATTTTGACCGTTGCTTTAGCACCATCAGATACATACCCATCTTCCCCGGGAACATTTGAAATAGTAAAATCCCAAACTTCTGCTTTCTCTGGATCACTTAGTCTGCTGTAGACAATTTCATAATCAAAACTGCCATTGTAGAGCCAACCTACTGTAATCGAAGAATCGTCTTTGGTCTCTAGGCTTAATTCCGGAGTTTTGGGTGTTTCTTCAGGGCTTTCATAATCTGAAAGGGTAGTCGCTAATACATAACTTGGAAAAGTCTGTGTCAGCTTGGTACCGTCATCTAAAGTTTTATAGGCTCTAATCAGTAAAACATATCTTGTATTAGGGGTTAGACCCTGTTTGGTATACTCAAGCCAATTGTCATTATCTACTTCCTGACTGTCTTTAGGAATCCAAGGCATAATATATTCCCAGCCCTCTTCACTACTGCTTTCTTCCTTTACAATCCAGTCTTGTATAGCCAGCGGCACACTGGCCGTTTTATTATATTCTTCAATTTGTTTGTTCACTTCATCATAGTTCAAGACCTTAAATTCATACTTTGAATCCGTCCCCAGATTCACCTGTCTGTCCATATAATTTTCCACATAATAAGCAGCATCTGTCGTCCTCTCGGTAACAATATCTTTAACACTCTGCAACTGATTAGATGTCAAAAGAATATGCTCTGTAAAATCTTGTGAAGTTTTAAATCTAATATAAGGTTCTGTGTCACTGCCTGTATAAACTGCTGAATTCCACTGTTTTGCCTGACTTTCTTCTGTTAAGGGATACTTTTCCCGTAAGCTGGCATTTTTTACATAGATCTCATGCCACAGGGTACGCCATCTCAAAACAGCTGTGGTTGTGGTTGTCCCTTGAAGCTTTAGCGGTGGTTTAGCCAAAACCGGCGGTGTAAATACATCCCCATTTTTATCTAAGGTGATAGATACAATGGTTGGCTCAGATAAAATATAAGTATCACCATAAGGCCTTTTTGCAACTACTTTGATAAAGTAGGTACTGTTTGTATTAAGTGCAGCTCTGGTATTATCAGTCTTTGTGTATTCAGCTATTGATGTCTTAAATCCTACTACTGTTGTATTATCTTGTCTTAAGATAAGCTGCTCTTTTTGATCCTCATAGAAGGTAATATCTTCAGCCGTTGGCATAAGTGTTTCATTATCCAGCAGACTCCTGTCTTTTACCACATAAATGTCATACTTAATGTCATAATCTACCACTTCTTGATTACTAGCATTTTTTTTCTTAGGTGCATTCCATACGATTTGTATCCCCAAAGGATCTTTGTCTACTACATGAAAGGTATGATCAATCAATTTGGGATTATCTTTATCAATATTATCGTTTAATACCTTATATTCCTCAAGGTTAACACTGTCCTTATCAATATTTTCCCCAAAAGGCTTAGGTATCTGAGGCTTCAGTGGCCTCACTGCCGCTTGACCTGGTATATACTGTACGGTTTTTGTCACAAGCTTTTCATCTAGCCCTTTAATCTCAAATTCCACATAAAAACGGGTACTTTTAGTTGGACGAAGATATTGATAATAACCTAAGTCTTTATTTTCATTAAGAGCCGAATTCAAAATGGTTCCTATAGGCGAAGGTGCTGTTGATCCTTCTTCAATCTTATAGATTGTTGTCTTTAGCAGTGTTCTATTGGCTGTAATCCATGAGCCTAGACTCCACTCCAGCCTCACATAGTTAGGGTCTACTTCAAAAACTTTTAAATCAATATTAGTAGCGGCCTGTGCTACTTTGGGTCCATTGATACCCCTCTCAATATTTTTAACAATCCTTTCAAAGCTATAGTTACCTATAAAAGAGTTAGATACGCCTGTAGGCACCACATATACTGAATAAATCTGCCCTGGCACTGCATCTTCTATAGTGTATTTGACCTTTCTAACCCCATTAACTACAACCTGATTATCAGCGTTATCTCCATATCCAGCATCTTTCCTGTCAGTTGTTGGTAAAATGGTAGTACCATTAGACGTAATCCCCATTTGTATTTCTTCAACAGTTTTTCTGTCTGCGGGCAAATAGACAATTTCATAGGAAGCCCCCGGTATGTGCTCCCAGGTAACTTCCAATTGATTATCCTTGCTTTCAACCTTTGTATCAAAATCTGTAAAAAAGTATCCTGTTCCTTGGTTACCGCTGCCCCACTGAGGCACGGCAGCACCTTCACTGTTATAATGATTATGACCTGGTACCACTTCTACTTTGTAAAGCTTACCATTTGAAAAAGTGCTGCTGTTGAGCTGGTCGCCTACATTATATAAGTAGCTTTTAGTAGCTTCATCTGTACTTGTGCCCTGAGCCTGAATAGTTGTACTTGTCATTGGCAGCGATCCTGGCAAGGAATCTGTTACTACAAATTTGTAGAACCCTGTGGCGTGATTGGGTGTCTGATTGACCTTTGATTCATTTTTAACCCCATTCCACTGTAAAGTTACATTAGGTGTTAATCTGCTTGTACTTTTGGTACTTGTTACAACCATATTGGCGATTGTTGTACTTGAAGAAGGTGTTTGTGAGTCAGCCAATAAGTTTAGAGGAAGCATCTGAATCATCATGATAACCATTAAAAGTATCGCTGTTTTTTTTCTTGAATTCATTTTCTCCTCCTATTTAGGTACTATTGCTGAGAGTATTTTAATAATCTCTTCAACTGACATAGCTTTACTTGGAAGCACCTGACTTCCTGTGTTTTGAACAATCTTAAGCTCAACTGCTGCATAAACATAAGGTCTATAGGGCACTTGAAAAGCCCCTATATTGGTAATGCTTTGTCTATTTTTAATCTGAATAGCTGTGATAGGCTTATTGTATATCTTCTCATAGGCCTGCATTAAAATATAGATGGCTTCATCTTGCCGAATACCCTTATCTAATCCTATTCCTGTTACTCCCTTTATGCCTCTGCCTTTTAGGTATTCATTGTAATCTGTGCCTCTTGGTGCGCCCAGCACTCTTGCAGCGGCGCCATAAAGCTGACTTTTGGATACACCGGTCTTAATCATATAGGCATCTAGTACAAAAAAGTCTGTCAGGCTATACTTAGAAATAAGTGTTTGATGCATACCTAGCTGCGGCAGTGTACTGGTCATATCTTCTTTGCCTGTAAAAGCATAGATGCCTAACTTATAGGCTTCGATAGTAAAGCCGCCATTAGCCTGAATAACTTCTACACTCTGCCATGTGCCTTCTAGATAATACCCATTAACTGCATAGCTGTCTAAAACACTTGTTATAAGTATTGGTTTTTCTATTGTATCAACAGTTACCTTTTTATCTATAACATCCTCTAAAATATCTTGTGTTTCTTTAAGGTGATCTTCTTTGATATCAGATACTGCATCATCGATGATATCTTGAAGCCTGTCATCATCCATTTTACCTTTATCTAATTCCTTTTCTAATAACGTTATGATAGCTTTTCTTTCTCTTTCAATAAGTTTATTAAGCTCTATCATAATGCTGTCTTCTATAAGCATGTCTTCCTCTTCTAGATAAACCAGTTCTATATCTACAACAAGTTCTGAGGAAATAACTGTTTCTCCATTGATTTTACCTGCAGAAGCCATCTTCGTGAACTCTAACTGAATATAATAATCCTCTATATCTTTTTGGTTAAGTTTTGTAACAGCCTCTTGAATGTCTTCATTATCTGCTGTCAGTGTATACGGCCTAAGACTGATAGATTCATTCCCTAATGCCGCATTAATAATCACATTAAAGTCACTTGCCCTATCCAGCATAGATGCAGGTAAATAATAGGTGAGACTATTCATGGTCTCATCGGTCTGCAGTTCATAAATATTTTGTACTGCCAGTTCTGCATTAATATAGGATTCTCTGTATTTGTAGGCTACGGAAAATCTGTTTTTACCGTCTGCTTCCCAATAAGGTTTTCTTCTCAGTTTTTCAACTTCATCATCATATCGCTTAAGGTATTCATCAAATTTATCATCAATTTCTTGATCATCCTCATCAAACTCTGTTCTTACTACTGCTTTCTCTGAATAAAGGGACTTTGGATAGTCTCCATTAGTTGGTTTGGATTGAGTCTTATCAACAATTCTTACTTTAATATCATATCGCCTGCCTGGTTTTAAGTCATGCAGCTTGTAAACATAATGTACATAACCTGACGGCACAAGATTTGGATCCTCTTTAGAGGTGAGAAGTGTTGTTTTATAATCACTTCTAAAGCTGTCGTCTAACTCACCTTGAACAGCAATTTCAAATTCATATTCCTCAGGTACTTTGGCATCCTTCGGAATAGGCGCTAAAAAGCTGATTACTGTCTCTGTTTTTGGCTCATAACTATATTTCTGCGGAGTCTCCACCTGTAATCTGATGGGCCTTTCCACCGGCTGACTCGTCACAGGTACCATAATCCACTGAGATCTTACTGCTTGATTTTCTATGATACATACTGTTCGTATATAATAGTAATAGATCGTATTTGGACTTAATGAATTATCTTCGAGTCTCATACTATTAGAGCTTTGTACGGGAGAAAGCTGCTGCCAGTCCGCTGCCTTTCCACCAATCGTTAGGATAGTGTCATCTTTTGTACTAAACCCAATAATGTTATCATTGTCTCCTGTTAGACTCTCTATCGTCTTAGTATTACTCTTCTCATTTTCCTTAAGCTCTGCTTCCGTAACCCTTACTAATTCGTAATGAGGGTTACCCATATCCTGGTCTGGTTCAAATTCAGCTTTACCCCACTTCAATATAGCTGTTGTATTATTAGGCTGCTCATCTACATAAAAAGCACTTGGTGCAGGAGGCACCTTGTCTTCTGGCTTTGGAGGCTGTGGAAGTGCTGTAGTTGTAAAGCTATGGGTCTTTGAAAAGATTGAGTATCTCATCGCAAGTGATTCTCCTGCTTTAAATGGTTCCAATCTTACTCTAACTTTGGCATAATAGACCTGATTCGGATCTAAGTTGTCAAGTGATAATACCGCCCTGTCAGCTTGCCCCTGCAGCGAAGGTATTTCATAACGTATTGGAAGAACTTTTCCTGCCCTTAGATTACCTAACTGCTCAGTATTTAGGGTGAGTATACTCCCTGTTGTTACATTTACCGCAGCTCCCGGTGTACTCATAGCCTCTTCTAAATCAGCCTCCGTATAACTTTGTTTATTCTGATTTTTTTGATAGAGAAATACCTCATAGATGCCCTTATAAGAACCAAAGTTCGCTGGTTCCTCCAGATAGATTCCAGCTGGTTTCAGCATTTTTTCAACATAACTTGTAATATCTACCTTTTGCATTTCTATATCATATTGAATAGATGGCGGTAGCTTGCTTATATCCGATCTATCAATACTTCTAATGTCTGAAGGTACTGGAATAATCTCTATCACATTATCTATTGGAACAGCTATGTCACTTGAATCTTGACTTTGAGCTATTTTTTTTCCTGGTTCATCAGGGTCAAATATGGCATTAATACTGGCATAATAAGTACCTGGTATCTCATAATAATCCATATCATCTACTGCGTCACCTGACTCGTAATCGTCCCCTGTAAATCTATCCGCTGCCACATCTATCTGTTCCCATTTAGCCTCATCTATATTTTTCAGCACAACTCCCCGTACCTCAAAAACATTACCCGATGCGCTATATCTGCCTTCCCCCGCCGTTCCAGATGCTGTCTCTACTTTTATTGCAGCTCCATCTTTTGAAACCTTAAATATCTTGATAACAGCTGAGTCCTCTGCCTCCCGTTCTTCCTTTTTTGTCCTATGGAAGGAAAGCTCATAGTAGATATCACCTTTTCCTAAAAGACTGTTTAATTCATCTTTTGCTGGAGCTTGCCACGTTATATCAAATCCTGCTGCTTGAGGCTGCCCACCCACTTCATCTGCTGGCACAGCATAAATATTATTAACTGTTTCAACTCTTGATATGGAAGGTGGGGCCGTTTCATTGGCTACCTGAAAATGTGTAATCTGGGACTTCAAAATAGTTTGTCCGCCAATATCTGCTTCTAACTGGTAATAACTTTCCTGACTGATATTGGGCACATAAATATAGACAGGTTCGGTATTATTGACCTTATTTGGATAGTAATGATCTAATATTTTTTTCAAACTCCCCGGTGATGCTCCTTGACTCAAGCTATAAGTTACTGCACCATTAATGTTATAGGGAATAATGCGAATCCCTACCTGACTTTCACTGGACCTAAACACACTGTATTCTAAATAGGTATGTCCATTATTTTGTGGACTAAAGCTTTTTTCCGCATTAGATAATTCATCTATACTGCCACCCTCCAGTGTAAGCCCTGCACCTATAAGCATACTGGCTTTTAACTTATCCCACTGAACGACTTCATCTATGTATTTGGATTCACTGACATAAACACTGATGTTCGGTGAATCCCCGCTTATCTGTGTCTCTCCTTTAGCTGCTCCTAATTCGTCAGTAATTTGAGGGTTACTGCCTAACCCAAATTTGAGGGTTATACTGTTATTAGTGTCCGAAGAAGATCCGCCCGTTGGAGAGGTAGATATCCACAAATTTAATACTGCTTTGATATTATCTCCTTCTATAGCTGTAAAAGCTGTCTGCGTACCTGTTACTTCTTTAGGCTTATCAAAAGAGATTCTTACTCCTGGTTTACTCCCTGCAGCTTCCCCGCTCGTTAATGAAACTTGCGAGTCTAATCCTCCCCCCTCTGTTAAATGTGTAGGTTTTACTGTGAAATTTTTTAATCCTTTTATAGTCTTTAAACTGTCTTCTTCCACAGCATTGTTATCATTATATTTTAATTTAAACTCGGTTATATTTCCTGCTTCAACACCTTCTGTACTTAAATGAATGGTTCTTCCTTTAAGCATCAGCTTGACCGGCAAAGTCCCTGCTAAAAAGCTCAGCTGCTGCTTTTCAAAACCAACTGTTGAAGTTGTACTGTTTAAAAAAAGCTCCTCATATGTAAAAGTATTTGTACCATCTGGCACCTTCTCTTTCCATATCCATTTACCTGCACTATACTCTCTATAAGAGAATTTGGCAGGCGGCACTGACAGCTTAGTCTCCATCTTTACCTGATCTGATGCATCTACCTCAAAAGTCATCTCAACTTTATTGGTAACTCCAGTCTGCTCAATGTAGTAGCTCAGTGTATAAGTCCCTATCTGCGCCATATCCCACTTAACAGCTGCTTCCTTCTCACGAAGCCCAGTGGTGGGCTGCAGTCCATTTTCGCCATCCGCTAAGCCTTCTTTTACCAACTGATAATTATATTTTGCCACGAACTCCGGTGTGGCAGCTTTTACTACCATACCATTTAAGGTTCCCAAAAACATCACAAGCGTTAATAAAACGGCCATTCTTTTTCTCATATCATACCTCCATCTCTTTTAATCCAACATCTATGTTAAATACTCGCTAATAAAATCCAAAATATACTAAAGTATTTATCGGCAGTTTTTACCCTTTTCATAATAACACTCTATCAGATTTCGTATTTTTCAAGTTCCCTTATTACTCTTTTAAACGCTGTCCCTATAGGATACGATTTCATCTCTTTGAGCGTCATAAATTTACCCTGCAAACTTCCTGCTATCATTTCCTTTACTACTGGCTGCTCTGTATCCATAACAACAACTGGCTCCATCACCCATTTCCTATGGGTAAATACATGTACCACCTGTCCCAGTTTTTCCCCTTCTATTTCTTCTGGATCTTGTATTTCTACAGAGCTTTTACTTTTTTCCAGCATTGGAAAACCCCATAGATTGGCAAGAAGACCTTCTTCTGGTCTCTTCTCCATCCAGTACCCCTCCCCTTTTTTAATCAAAAGCACTTTATAACCCATAGGAATGACCTTTGTTTTAGGTGTCTTAACAGGGAATTTCTCTACACTCTGGGTTTGATAGGCTCTGCATATCTCCTGTACCGGACACTCGTTGCACTTGGGATTTTTAGGGGTACATACGAGCGCCCCCAGCTCCATCAGTGCCTGATTAAACCGGTTAGGGTCCTCTGGCATAAGCTCCATCACTTTATTATCAAAAAGTTTTCTATTTTTAGCTACGCTGATATCTGCATCTATTAAAAAATACCTAGATAAAATACGCATCACATTGCCATCCACCGCAGGAACGGGCATATGAAAGGCAATACTCATAATAGCCCCCATCGTATACGGCCCAATACCAGGGATTTTTTTAACCTGCTCTATTTCTGTTGGAAATACACCGTCATACTCCTGTTCTATCATCTGAGCACCCTTATGCAAGTTTTCTGCCCGTCTATAATATCCAAGTCCTTGCCAATAGTTATAGACCTCTTCTCTGTGAGCTGCTGCAAGTGCTGCTACGGTGGGAAATCTTGTCATGAACTTTTCATAATAAGGAATCACTGTATCCACCTGCGTTTGCTGAAGCATAATCTCCGATACCCATATGGCATAGGGATCTTTTGTCTTTCTCCATGGCATTTCCCTTTTATTCTCATCAAACCAAATCAGTAACTTTTCTGCATACCCCATAGCTGTCCCTTTCTGTGACACAAACTTTACTTTATTTACCTATTTTATCACATTTCACTCTCTATAAAAAACATTATTCCCCAGGAAATAATAATTATCTATTTAACATATGGGAAAGGTTTACTCTACTTTCATATTAGGACCGTAGTAGAGTGCCGTAAAGGGCGAGGGAATCTGCTTCCTTTAGTCCTCGTCTTTTTGAAAACTCTAAGCTCAGAGCTTCATCTAACGCTCCAAACTCTCAGGTAAGGAATGCACTTACCTGCTCAGACAGTGGAGCTAAAGGCAGATGAAACTCTTTCGCTAAGCGTTTTCTAAAAATCCTGTGGAAGCAGTTCTCAGATCCCCTCTCTCTTTACTCTATTTCTGCTGCATCAAAGTCGCTGTTAGCCTATAAATACAAAAATATCTTGTGCATGCTCTTTCAGCAGAATTATACTTAAAGCCTAGCTTGCAGTGTCTTGTAAAATTGCTTGATTGCTGTCTGGCCTTATATATAGATTATAAAACGATGCGCTTTTAAAAAATAAGTTTAATATCTCGCTTAGAGTCACCTTAGTAAGGTAAACAGGGATGTCTTTAGGGACGTCTTTGGGTACGAATTGGGAAAGGCCGTGCCGGACTGTCCAAAAACTAGTTCCAACCTATCCACTATGAACAGGGCTTTCAGACAGTATGGCAGATGTCCCTGCTTGCCGAGCGAACCTCGTATAGAGTGTGCCTCTTTTCACTACCAGGGATAGGATGGTTGCTCTACTCATTTCATAATAAATAAG
>JARBTY010000197.1 GCA_029239935.1 Clostridia bacterium
ATCCATCTTATTCCTTCACACTGTTTTTTTCAAAAGAGCAAACCTATATGAGTATTCAAACAGAAATACCAGCCCATCATTATGCAGCGGTGGCGATGGACCCGGAGTTTCCCCATGAGGAACCAGTGGACCATACTTTTATGCGGTATATAGCTATTTTTATTTCCAAATCTTTTTATCTCCAAGAACATCGTTTTTATAGCCATCAGAGCCCCAAAAACTATAAACTAGAGTCCTTTTTTGTAAGTAAACAAATAATGATAGCGGTCAAACAATTCATGACGGAATATGAAAATAAACAAAAAGGATATGAACAGGTCCAAGAAGCTCTTGTAAAGCTTATTACCCATCAGTTTATCAGAGCCCTAGAACATGTGGCGATCAATGATAAAGAGGATGCTAAGGTCAATGAATGGGAGATTACAAGGGTCTTAGATTATATGCAGCAGCATTTTGGGGAAAAGCTGACCATCAGAGAGTTAGCAGAAAGTGTCAATATGTCAGAATCTCATTTCATGAGGGTTTTTAAAAAACATATGCATTTGACCCCCATAAGCTATTTAACACAAATCAGAGTAGAAAAATCTAAAAAACTGCTGCGGAGCAATAAAGAGAGTATCACAGAAATTGCATTGATATGCGGCTTTAACGGAGCAAGTCATTTTTCTGCAGTGTTTACGAAACAAATGAGAATAACACCAACAGCTTACCGTGAACTTTATCAAAATCCATAACTTGATAGCAAGAAGGTGATATTTTATAAAACAGTGATAGGATTATACAATCCAAACCTCTTCTTTGTAAGGTATATTTAAGAAATAAAAGGGATCATTTCTTTTTATATCAATCACTTAATTAAGGAGGGATTTAGGATGACAGCGGAACAAATTTTTGAGTTAATAAGTAAACATCCAGCATTTTATATGGCTACAATAGAGGGGAATGAGCCAAGGGTAAGGGGCATGCTGCTTTATAAGGCAGATCAGGAAGGTATTGTTTTCCATACAGGTACGATGAAGGAGGTTTATAGACAGGTACTAGAGAATCCCCATACGGAATTATGTTTTCATACGGGGGCAATGCAGATTCGTATAAGAGGAGACCTGCAGGTTGTAGAGGACGAATCAGTAAAAGATGAAATCTCTAAGCATCCCTCAAGGAAATTTTTAACGGCTTGGAGGGAGAGCGGGCCTTTACAGAATTTCTATGATACTTTTGTCGTTCTTAAGCTCCAAAAGGGTCTTGCAACAACCTGGACAATAGAAACCAACTTTGAGCCTAAAGCATTTATACAGCTGTAGGTAGTTAGTAAGCAATAGAAAAATAGCGGGAAGTCGTCTGAAATGGGGTTAACAGACGACTTCCCGCTATTTTAATCTGATTTAGGATTAGGAGAATAATCCTGACTTTAGTATAAGGTAATTTGTATAATGGTGCAATTATATATCACATTTTAGGATGTAATTAGGGTGTTAAATTTAGGTTAAACTTCAAGTCTTTTAGTCTAACAGAAAAATAATTGTGATAAAATAGCTTTCATATACAGGTTAAAGGAGGGGTAAAGGTGAAAGCAACCGTTAGACGTGAACAAATACTTCATTTGATTCGGATGCAAAATAGAGTGGATGTGTCTGAGCTTGCAGGGCTATTTGGAGTATGTATGGAGACGATAAGAAGGGATTTGGAGATCTTAGAGAAAAACCATGAAGTTAAAAAGATTCATGGCGGTGCAATGAAACCCAAGACCTATACGATGGAAGAATATTTATTTGAAGCACGGGTTGGGGAACGGGCGGGAGAAAAAGATGAGATTGCTAAAGTGGCTGCAAGCTATATTAAAAATGGGGATGTTGTTGCACTGGAAAGTGGCACAACTGTACTGGCTGTTGTGCCCTATCTTAAAGATAAAGATATTACGATTGTAACCAATTCGATTCCTGTCATGAATTTGATTGTTTCACAAAAGCTTATGAATCTAAGTGGCAAGATTATTTTTTTAGGAGGAGAATTTAATAGAAGAAGCGTATCGGTTTACGGGGAACTTAGCATTCAGATGCTGGAAAAGATTCATATCTCCAAATCTTTTTTATCCAGTCAGGGATTTACAGTGGATGAGGGACTAACCAATTATAATATGAGAGAATCGATATTTGCCCGGACATTGATTAACAGATCCGAAAAAAGTTTTTTGCTTTTAGATAGTTCGAAGGTCAATAAAGACAGTTTTTATACAATAGCATCGGCAGATAAAGTAGATGTTATTATCTCTACAGCCCCTGCCCCGCAAAGGTTTTGGAGTAAAGTTCCTAATACAGCATGGGTACAGGTACCCACAAGTAAAGCCACAGTAAAGCCACAGTAAACACTGGTTTTACAGTGGCTTTACTTATATTTAACCTATCTTTTACAAATGTCTTCTATACTGACACTATAAAGTAAATGAAGGAGGAAGTTCATGGCGGAATCAAGTTACAAAAAAATAGGCCTTATCTTAATGTTTACCCTTCCTTTTTTAATACCATTAGTCATATTTTGGGTGATACCACTTTTTGCCGCTGGGTATATTAGTCTGACAGATTGGGATATGATTAGGCCTGATTATAATAGGGTAGGATTTAGTAACTACATAGCGTTATTTAAGGATGTTGATTTCTACAAGGCTTTATGGCATACCATCGTTTTTAGCGTAGGCGTCATTGTCCCTACTATTATTTTAGGGTTGGGAGCCAGCCTATTACTCCAAAAGCCGTTTAGAGGGGCTGCTGTTTATAAGATGATTATCTTCTCACCTTGGATTACACCGATGGTTGCAGTGTCCATTGTATGGTCATGGATTTTTGAACCTGATACAGGATTTGCAAATTATCTTTTAAGCTTTTTGGGTCAACCAGGTCTTGAATGGCTGAAGAGCTCCAAAACAGCACTTTTGGCTGTTATCATTGTGACGATTTGGAAGGGTCTTGGGTGGACGATGATTTTTTATTTAGGAGCGTTAGAAAAAGTGCCTGACACTGTCTACGAAGCGGCAGATGTAGATGGCTCTAATTACTTGACAACCTTGACGCACATAACAATACCGCTTATTTCTCCTACCACCTTATTTTTGGTCGTTATCAATCTTATCAATACCATTCAGGCTTTTGACCAAATCAAGGTACTCACAGAGGGAGGACCGGCAGGCAGTACAAGGACCTTACTTTATATGTATTATCAGAAGGCTTTTGAAAACTTTGAAGTAGGTATGGCCTCCGCTTTGTCTATTATTATTCTTCTTATTATTCTTGTTTTATCGCTTGTGAATAACTATTTTTCAAAAAAATGGATTTATTATTAGGAGCTGAGTAAGATGACGGGCAAAACATTTTTCAAACATATCCTTTTGATGGGACTGAGTATAGTGATGGGTTTTCCATTTGTTTGGATGCTTATGGGAGCTTTTAAAACCAATTATGAAATTTGGAATGAACCTTTTAAACTGATACCTAATAGTTTCGATTGGAGCGTTTTTTATGAGACACTCACCCAGGCTCCGTTTATACCTTACATATTTAACAGCGTTTATACTTCTTTGGCAGCGACAATACTTGTACTTATTAATTCAGCAATGTTTGCGTATGCAGTAACTAAAATCAAGTTTAAAGGCTCCGAATTATTATTTTGGATCGTGATAGGGATTTATATGCTGCCGGTAGCAGTAACCTACGTACCTGGGTATATTATTCTTTCAAGAATGGGGCTTTTGGATTCTCATATAGGACTGATCATTTCATGGGCAGCAAGCGTATTTGGCGTATTTTATTTTAGACAAAACTTTATAAAGATTAACGACAGTTTAATTGATGCAGCACGGATTGATGGAAGTAGTGAATGGCAAGTACTGTGGAACATTATTTTTCCTAATACGAGAGCCTGTTTTATTACATTAGGCATATTGACTTTTATTGGTAACTACAATAGCTACATGTGGCCGTCACTAGTGATGAAATCTAAAGAAAAAACACTGATTTCAAATGGACTCATTCAATTCTTTTTTCAGGAAGGCGGCTATGGTATGAACTGGTCAAAAGTAATGGTCGGCAGTACCCTTACGATTATGCCGTTAGTGATTGGATTTGTTGTTTTGCAAAAGTGGTTTGTTACCAGTATTAATGATACCGGGGTTAAAGAATAACATATTTTATTGATATTAAAGACGAGGAGAATGAATATGAAACTTATTAAAAAAGTTGGCTTAGGTGTTATGGCTGTTTCGTTAGCAATGAATGCAGTAGCGTGCAGCAAGGTTCAAACAAGTAATGAAGGAACTGCTTCTACAGCGGTAGAGACAAAAGCTTCTGATCAGCCTATAGAGATTGAGTTTTGGTATGGACTTGGAGGGGCACTTGGAGAGAACATGCAAAAGATAGTAGATGATTTTAACAGCAGTCAGACAAACATTGTTATTAAGACAGCTGTTCAAGGAGACTATGAAGAGACTATGCAAAAATTACAGGCAGCATTTGCAGACGGCAATGTACCTGAGGTGGTTGTACTAAATAGTGAAAGGGCAGATGGTATTGCCCGTAACGGCATGGCCTACTCTTTCCAACCTTTTATTGATGAGGATCCAACATTTAATATAGATGACCTTGTAAGTGCTTTTAGAAATCAAGGAACTTATAACAATGAGCTTGTAACAATGCCGGCATATGGCACAACTCAGGTTCTTTATTATAACAAGGCTGTACTGGAGGAAAACGGATTTACAGAAGCAGACCTAATCAGCTGGCAGGATCTTGCAGAAGTGGCCAAAAAGGTAGCTCAGGTAGATGCCAGCGGCAAGGTGACTTATGCAGGATGGGAACCCATGTGGGGAGCTTACAATATGATGGATGCTGTATTTGCAGCAGGCGGTCAAGTAATTTCTGATGATGGCAAAAAAGTGATGATTAATGATGAAAAATGGGTAGAAGTGTGGGAACAGTTCAGAAAGTGGATACATGAAGATAAAATTATGAAAGTGCAGTATGGCGGACAAGGCTGGGAATATTGGTATAAAACCATAGATGATGTTATGCAGGATCGTGCTTTAGGCTATACGGGTTCAGCGGGAGATCAAGGTGATCTGGATTTTGAAAAGCTTGCTGCGGCAGTACAGCCAGGATGGAATGGCAGACCTGCAAAAGCGATGGCAGGGGCACAGATGTATGTGATGCCAAAAGGCAGACAGTCAGAAGAACAAAACAAGGCAGCTTATGAATTCGTTAAATTCGCTACAAATGCTGAAAATACAGCACGTTGGGCGATGAATACAGGGTATATAGCGGTACGTAATTCTGCGGCAGAGGTAGATTTTTATAAAGAATATTTAGAGCAAAATCCACAGGCCAAAGTACCAATGATTCAGGCAGATGCCTTTTCAAGTGTTGACTTCATTGACCCTACAGGGGGGAAAATATATGACGCACTTAAAATAGCAGTTGATAAGGTACAGATTGAAAATATAGATGCTAAAACAGCATTAGATGAGGCCAGCAAAAAAGCGCAGGCGGAGCTTGATAAAATCATTCAGTAAAATAAAAGGAGAACATAAAGGCTATGTATCTAAAACAGCATTCCTTTGAAATGGCGGAAAGTACACAGGCAGTCAAAATAAATATAAC
>JARBTY010000024.1 GCA_029239935.1 Clostridia bacterium
ATATCTGCCTTTTGTTGATAATTTCATTTACTTTCCCTCCAATCCCTAGTTTTTTCGTAGGAATTATATACACAGCATATCACTGGGTAATTTTTTTGTCAATATAAGTCTTGTAAAATTTTGTGTAGTTTTTTTTTATTTTTCATCTTATAATAAACTAATGGGGTTTAATGGATAGACTTTTAAACGATCAGAAAGGATTTACTTATGAAGAAAGGTAATTTAATTATTTTAGTTTTTATCCTGCTTATTCTTATAATAAGCTTAATTTCTATTTTTATACTTGGTTCTGATACCACCCCTTCAACTGTCGCTACTATCACGGTTTATGGAAAAGTAGAAAAAACAATTGATTTAAATGATGTCAAAGAACCTTATGACTTTGAAGTAACAAATGGTACAGGGGGTTATAATGTTATCCATGTAGAACCTGGGAAAATTTGTATTTTAGATGCCAATTGCCCTGACCATGTTTGTGTAAAAAAAGGTTATGTCACATCTAAGATAGCACCCGCCGTATGTATCCCCAATGGCGTTATGGTTGAGGTAGATGATCCAGCCGAACCTGAAATCGACTCCATTTCACAGTAACCCAAAAAAGGAGAAATAAAAATGTCACGTTTACACAAACTTATTTATTTGGCGATGCTTGTAGCTATTTCCTTAGTCATCTACATCGTTGAGCTGCAGCTGCCTTCCCTTATACCCGTTCCTGGGGTAAAGCTTGGACTAGCTAATGTGGTTTCTCTTTGTACGCTGCTTATTTATGGCCCTTCAGAAGCTATTATTGTTCTTTTGCTCAGAGTTTTGCTTGGCAGCATGTTAACTGGTCAAATGGTTTCTCTGGCTTTCAGCTTGTCCGGCGGACTCCTAAGTCTGCTGTGCATGATTGTGCTTAATAAATATTTCAGCAATTATATCAGCCTTTGGGCAATCAGTATTGCTGGCGGTGTCTGCCATAACATTGGTCAATTATTTGTAGCTTCTATTATTATTGACACCCTGAAGATTTATTATTACCTGCCTATTCTGCTTATATCCGGTGTTATAACAGGTTATTTTATAGGGTTAGCTGCGAATTTTATATCCAAACACCTAAAAAAAATGAGAATCTATTAATTGATTCTCATTTTTTGTTACATATTTAGAAGTATATTAGAATATAATTTAATATATTTAGGTATTTATATAGTTAAATGAGCTTGAACTTAATAAATAATATACCATAAAAAATATACTACCTACTAGTGACTTCTGCTCCCAATGCCGGTTCATTTGGGGGCAGGACTATCTTTTGATTATAAACATTTTTATAAGTCCTCAGCTCATTATTTTACACAGGGATTAAAAATTTATAAAAAGGGGATACTCTACCATTTTACAACTCTATGCTATATAGTATGCTCACCTTTTAAAAGTGTTACCTTTTATTTACTATTATTTTATTCTATTACAAGTATATTTCGTTCCACTTTTTTTGACAAATTTTTTCTAACTGATTCGTTAAGCCTCTCCTCTGTTATAACCCCTTCTTCATAGGCTTTATTGATAGCCTCTGCTGCCAGCTTGAGGTCTTTTGGCATCAAGATGATATCATTTCCTGCTAAAAAACTTTTTACCACCGCATCCTCTACAGTGTAATTCTCCGAAACTGCCCCCATATTCATAGCATCTGTTATAAATAAAACTTTTTCCGTATTCAATAAAGTTTGCATGTACTCAAACCATTTTTTTGATAAAGTAGCAGGGTACTCTTCATCAACGTCTTTGACCAGCAAGTGCCCCCTCATCATCACATCTATTCCATTGTTAACAGCCTCTATAAATGGCACCAGTTCTTCGTCTTCTAATGCCTCTTTTGTCTTGTTTACATAAGCCATGCCATTATGAGAATCTTCTTTTGTATTGCCGTGGCCTGGGAAGTGTTTGAGCACTGGCTGCACCTCTTGATCTAAAAGTCCTTGGGCATAACGGATGACCATTGGCGTCACCTCTTCTTTTGTTTGTCCAAAACTTCTTGTCCCTATTACAGTGTTTTCTGGATTATTATAAATATCTGCTACGGGTGCAAAGTCCATATTAAATCCCAGTTCTTTTAGCACTGCTCCCATTCTTTGGGCCTCCCTGTATGCCATTTCTGTATCACCTGTTTTTCCAATATCAAAAGCTGATTTGAAAGGCACCTCAACAATTTCTTTATTGGTTCCTATGCGGCTTACTATCCCTCCCTCTTCGTCCACTCCAATAAAAAGCGGGATATCCGAAAGCGCCTGCATATCCTTGATAAACGTTTTGACCTGTTCTTTTGTGTTAATGTTCTCTTTGAAAAGAATGATGCCCCCCACTTTATAATGGGTGATAATCTCATCCACCTGCTCATTAACCCCTAAAATAGGCTGCCCCTCTGCATCCGTTCTCACATCCATCATAAAAATCTGCCCTATTTTCTCTTGTGTATCCATACGGCTTATGATTTCCTCAACTGGATCTATCGGTTCTACAGACTTCTCTGGCTCCTCTGGTACAATTGTTTGATTGGCGCCTTCTACATCTTCTTGTGCTTTTGGCGGTTTTTCTGGTAATGTTTCTTGAAAGCTACACCCTGATAGGAATAAAAATAAACTTATAGTCAGCGAAATACACATTTTTTTATACATTCCAAATACTCCTTTTATACTTTATTAGAGAAATTATATGAATATTATTGAAATACCTCATGTTTTACAGATATAATGGTGTTAGATTTTATTTACTCTAAGGATGTGACTTAACGTGGAAAATACAATTTCTGATGAAGCTTTAAAAAATGCTTTATACGATAAATCTTACACCTGTCCTGTCTGCAGCCAAGATTTTATGGCTAAAACTGTTAAGGTTGGGAAAAACCAAGTGGTTTCCGTAGACAGCGATTTGTATGCCAAATACTCTGTTGTAAATCCTATACTTTATGATGCTTTAGTATGCCCTCATTGTGGCTATGCAGCTCTTTCAAAAGCCTTTGACTCCCTGCTTCCTAAACAAAAGGAATGGATTAAAACTCAAATAAGTGCCAGCTACAAACCTCGTTCTTATTCAGATTATACCACACTTGAAGAAGGTATACATAAACACAAGATGGCTCTTTTAAGCTGCCTGACTAAAAAGGGCAAAACTGGGGAACAAGCCTATATAGCGCTTCATATTGCGTGGCTTTATAGGGACCTTAAAGATACTGCTAATGAACTCTCTTTCTTACAAAGAGCCTACGAAGGCTTTACATCAGCTCTTTCTACTGAAAGATTTCCTGTTTTTGGAATAGATGAGATGACTGCCATGTACATGGTAGCTGATTTAGGGTATCGCCTCGGTCATGTCTCTGAAGCCAAAAAATATTTATCGGTTGTCATCACTTCTTCGGGCATTTCTCCTCGCATCAAGGATAGAGCCCTTGATCTAAAAAACAAAATACAACAGGCTATCTAACAAAAAAAGACCCTAGGGTCTTTTTATTGATTTACCATGCGGGATACCTATTCATCCACAATTCACTTTCATCAAAAAATACAAATAAATCTTGAGAAATTTGTCTTATTTCCTTTGCAAGCTCAATACTTTCTAACAGATCTGATTGAATACCGTCGGCTCCTAAGTAGGCTCCTAAAATATTGCCGGTTATGGCCCCTGTACTATCACTGTCACCACTGTGGTTAACTGAAAGAAATAGCGCTTTTTTAAAATCATCTGGATAACTAAGTGCCGCATAAAGTGCTATAGATAGTGTTTCTTCTGCTGCAAAACCTTGTCCTAACCCATGTATTTGCTGATGCGAAGGGTCTCCCTTCTTCGCAAGTTCAATCGCCCTCTCCACCGCCAAGGCACATTCTTCACTATTTTCTTTTTGCTTAAGTTTATCTAGTGCCTTATAAGTAGCCTCTAAAAGCTCATCCCCTTGTATAATATAGTGAATAAGTGTTGCCAATGTCCCTGCAGCCAGATAAGCTGTAGGATGCCCATGGGTAATCGCTGCCACCCTAGCTCCCACTTCAAATACATCTTCTTCGTTTTCTACTAATCCCACTGGTGCAACTCTTATAAGACCTCCACAGCTCTTGCTGTCATTAAGCGGTTTCTGTATGGTTCCCATAATCCCTTTACCTAAGGCAGTAATACAGGTAACGCCTGGATCTCTGTAGGCATGTAAAGCTTTTATTTTAATCAGCCATCCATCATAAGCGTGTGACGGCCAATTGGGCATCTTAAGTCCTTGGGTATAAAGCCATCTCAAATAGGCTCTAAATACTGCTATGGTTGTTTCTTCATTAGACCTTGGCATATTATGTCGTTTTGCTCTTGTGGCACTTCTGATCATCCCTTCTGCTGTAAACATCGTCATTTGTGTATCATCTGTAACCAACGCATGCTTTCTGTCCTGTGCTAGAAGTAAACCGGTTATCCCCTCTTCTCCGTAGGTCTGCAAAACCTTATCATAACTCATAAATTCTATAGGTGCACCCAGTGCATCTCCAATAGCTCCCCCTGCTAAACATCCATAAAAATGCTGTACACTTTTCTTCATTTATTAGCTACCTCCGGCTTATTTTAGGGTTTTTTATTTACTCTATTTTATCAATTAAAGCTTACACTTTCAATAAATATTCTCTGAATGTAGATGTTTTTATATTCCAGCAACGATTTGAAGCGGATGGATTATTGGGGGATATAATGAGGCACAGAGGCCTGCCACTATTTAGAAATAGTTTTTGTGGCAATAAACCTCTGTGCTTAGGGTTACTTATCTGGTTTTTGAAGTCATTTTATTCTAGAATGAGATGATTAATAGCTGCCCCTGGTGCTACCATAGGAAGCACTTTTTCATCTATTCCAATATGGCAATTGAGTAGTGCCGGTTTTTTGCTCTCTAAAGCTTTTTTAAAAGCACTTGAGAACTCTTCTTGCGAATGGATATCATCACCTTGTACCCCAAAAGCTTTAGCAAGCAGGGTAAAGTCTGGGCCGCGGTCCAATGTAGTCTGTGAATACCTGGCTTCATAAAAAGTAGTCTGCCACTGTCTTACCATCCCTAATGTCGTATTATTCATAAGAACAATAATCACCGGAATGTTATAATAAGCAATCGTTGCAAGTTCGTTGCAATTCATACGGAACGACCCATCACCAGCTATATGCACCACTTGTTTGTCTGGCATGCCGGTCTGTGCGCCTATCGCCGCTCCTGTACCATAACCCATTGTCCCCAGTCCTCCTGAACTTAAAAAAGTCCTTGGTTGGGTATACTTATAGAACTGAGCTGCCCACATTTGATGTTGTCCCACCTCAGTTGTGATAATCGCCTTGCCTTCTGTCTGCTCCCAAATGTTTTCCATGATGAATTGTGGTCTCAGGGTATCATCCTTTTGATAATCAAAATGAAACTCTTCTTTCCAGCATCTTACTTCCTCGATCCACCCATCATGGGCTTGTTTGGGAATCAGGCTGGTCAGAGTTGTGAGTATTTCCTTTAAATCCCCAATAACGGATTGATAGACCACAACATTTTTTCCAATTTCAGCAGGGTCAATGTCTATATGAAGAACTTTAGCATGAGGTGCAAATTTTGTAACATCACTAATCACTCTGTCACTAAATCTAGCACCAAGCGCAATGAGCAAATCACACTCCGTTGCTGCAAAGTTAGAAGCCTTGCTGCCATGCATCCCAATAAGCCCTGTGGCAAGAGGATGGGTTTCAGCAAATCCCCCTGTTCCCATAAGAGAAGTGGCTACAGGGGCCTGCAGTTTTTCTGCAAATGCCAATAGTATGTCATTGGCTCCGCTGCTTATAATACCCCCGCCGCTATAAATAAATGGTTTTTGAGCAGCTTTCAGCATGTTGGCTGCTTCTTCTATATCCTTTTGTCTGATAGTATGAACCTGTCTTCCTATACTTTTAGGTGTTTCTGACTTGAATTCATATAACGCTGCGGTAATGTCCTTTGGAATATCCACAAGCACAGGCCCAGGTCTTCCAGATTTTGCAATATAAAAAGCTTCTCTTAGGGTCTCAGCAAGTTTAGCAATGTCTTTAACAATATAGTTGTGTTTTGTAATAGGCATTGTAATACCTGATATATCGACTTCCTGAAAGCTGTCTTTACCTAAGAGAGATGTTGCCACATTGCCTGTAATAGCCACCATCGGCACCGAATCCATATACGCTGTAGCAATCCCAGTTACAAGATTGGTTGCTCCTGGCCCTGATGTTGCAATACATACCCCTACTTTGCCTGTAGCTCTTGCATAACCGTCCGCTGCATGGGAAGCCCCTTGCTCATGGGCCGTTAAAATATGCTTGATACGGTCACTGTTTTTATAAAGTGCATCATAGATATTAAGAACTGCCCCTCCTGGATACCCAAAAACAGTATCTACTCCTTGTTCTGCCAGACACTCAATGAGTATCTGTGATCCAGTTATTTTCATGATTTACCCCCTATTTAAAGTTTGAAAATGGCACCTGTATTAGCAGATGAAACAAGCTTTGCATAGCGTGCTAAATAACCTGTTTTAACTTTAGCTTCCGGCTGCACCCACTGACTTCTTCTAATGGCAATCGTTTCTTCATCTACCTCTAATGCAATCGTACATTCGTGCATATTGATACTGATGATATCGCCTTCTTCAACTAAAGCGATCAGTCCGCCTTCTGCCGCCTCTGGTGATACATGACCTATAGAAGCGCCACGGGTTGCCCCTGAAAACCGTCCATCTGTGATAAGGGCAACTTCTTTATCAAGCCCCATCCCTGCAAGAGTCGCTGTTGGTGAAAGCATCTCTCTCATACCTGGGCCTCCCTTTGGTCCTTCATAACGAATAACCAAAACATCTCCTTTTTGAATCTTTCCTTTGCTGATTGCTTCTGCTGCCTCTTCCTCACTATTGTATACCTTGGCTGGCCCTTTATGCACAAGCATCTCCTTGGCAACCGCCGAGCGCTTGACAACACAGGCATCTACTGCCAGATTCCCTCTCAAAACAGCTATACCGCCTGTTTCACTATAAGGATTTTCAATAGGTCTTATGACCTCTGGGTTTTTATTGATAACTTTTTCCAAATTTTCTCCTACCGTTTGTCCTGTAATCGTGATAAGGCTGGTATCTAATAAGTTTTTCTTGGTGAGCTCCTTCATAACGGCAGCAACACCACCCGCAAAATACAAATCTTCCATGTGATGAGGTCCCGCTGGAGCAAGCTTACAAAGATTTGGTGTTTTGTTGCTGATTTCGTTAGCCATATCGAGATCAATGCTGACTTCTGCTTCGTGGGCGATAGCCGGCAGGTGAAGCATCGTATTGGTACTGCATCCAAGCGCCATGTCTACTGTTAACGCATTTTTAAAGGATTTATCATTAAGAATATCTCGGATTTTGATATCCTTCTCTAACATGTCCATAACTGCCATTCCCGCTTTTTTAGCCAATCTGATACGTTCTGCATAGACAGCCGGAATCGAACCATTACCCGGAAGGGCAATCCCTAATACTTCTGACATACAGTTCATACTGTTAGCCGTGAACATCCCTGAGCAGGAACCACAACCTGGGCAAGTATGCTCTTCATACTCCAAAAGCTCTTCTTCTGTGATTTTACCTGCATTATAGCTTCCTACCGCTTCAAATATGAGAGATAAACCGACCTTTTGTCCTGCTACATTCCCCGCCAGCATAGGTCCTCCACTGATCAGTGTTGTAGGGAGATTGAGTCTGGCTGCTCCCATAAGCATACCCGGTACAATTTTGTCACAGTTTGGTACAAGTACTAAGGCATCAAAGGCATGAGCTACTGCCATACATTCGATAGAGTCTGCTATCAGTTCTCTTGTAACCAGAGAGTACTTCATCCCTTCATGACCCATAGCAATCCCATCACATACACCGATTGCCGGAATCTCTATAGGTGTACCTCCTGCTATACGAATACCTGTCTTTACAGCTTCTGTTATTCTATCAAGATGCATATGTCCCGGAACGATTTCACTTTTTGCAGTGACTACACCAATAAGCGGTGCATTGATTTCTTCATCTATATAACCCATCCCTTTAAACAGTGAGCGATGTGGCGCCCTTGAAGGTCCTGCTTTTACTCTGTCACTTCTCATCTCATTCTCTCCTTTACCTCTATATTTTTATAGAAAAAGGGCAGGCACCGAGACCTGCCACTACCATTTATTTTGTATACCTAAGTTAGTTGATATCTGTTCCATTGCTATTAACATAGTCTTTAAATGCCTTAATAAGTGTTGTTGTAACAGGTCCTGCCGTCCCTTCTGCAATAACCCGCTCATCTACGCTGGTTACAGGAATGGCTTCAGCCGCTGTTCCTGTCAGGAAGCACTCATCTGCATTATACACATTAAAGAGTGTAAACTCTTTTTCTACCACTTTATACCCTAATTTTTCTAGAAGTTCCATAGCCGTACGTCTTGTGATCCCATCCAATATCCCTACATGAATAGGTGGTGTATAGACTACGTTATCTTTAATAATAAAAATATTATCTCCTGTACACTCCGCCACTATACCATCATGATTGAGCATAAGTGCTTCTGGAACGCCGGCTCTATTAGCTTCCATCTTTGCCAAAATATTATTAAGATAATTCAAAGATTTAATCTGTGGGTCAACAATCGTTGCCTTATTACGTCTTTGAGCTGCTGTAACAATTGGCATACCCTTTGTATACATTTCTTCTGGATAAAGCTGAATATCCGCTGCAATACAAAATATTGAAGGCACTGGGCAGTTAAGTGGGTTAAGCCCCAAGTCTCCTTTGCCTCTTGTTACAACCAAACGGATATACCCATCTTTTAAATTATTCTTTCTGCAAGTCTCAAGAAGAACTTCCGTCATTTCTTGTTTGGATATAGGTATGTTAAGCATGATGGCCTTGGCTGCTGCATACAGTCTATCAATATGCTCCTCACATCTAAAAATCCGGCCATTGTAGGCTCTTATGCCCTCAAATACACCGTCTCCATATAAAACGCCATGGTCAAATACTGATAATTTGGCCTCATCTTCACCTACAAATTTTCCATCTAAATAAATAACTTTGTTACTCAAAGTTCTTCCTCCTCTAATGTTTTATTTAACAGCGTCTGTTATCAATTGTCCCATTTCCTCTGTGCCAATGCATTTCATGCCCGCGCTCATAATGTCGCCAGTTCTATAGCCTGCATCTAGTACTTCCATCACGGCTGCTTCGATACTGCTTGCTTCTTTTTCTAGATTAAAAGAGTATCTGAGCATCATACTTGCTGAAAGAATCGTTGCAATAGGATTGGCTTTGTTTTGACCAGCTATATCTGGAGCGCTGCCATGACTTGGTTCATAAAGACCTAGTGTGCTTTCCCCAAGAGATGCTGATGCAAGCATACCAATGGAACCTGTAATAATACTTGCCTCATCTGATAGTATATCTCCAAATATGTTAGATGTCACTAGCACATCAAATTGTTTAGGATTAACAACAAGCTGCATCGCCGCATTGTCTACATACATATGACTGTAAGTAACCTCTGGATAATCTTGGGCAACCCTTGCTGTTACGACTCTCCAAAGTCTTGAAGACTCCAGTACATTGGCTTTGTCAACAACACACACTTTTTTATTCCTTTTTAGAGCGGCTTCAAACCCTACTCTTAATATTCTTTCTATTTCACCTACAGTATATTTTTCAAGGTCAGATGCATAAGTTTTTGAATCATCTTCCTCACATACTACTTTTTGCTTTTCTCCAAAATAAATACCACTTGTAAGCTCTCTTACAATAAGAATATCTAGGTTATCCCCAATGATTTCTTCTTTTAAAGGACTGGCATGTTTAAGCTGTGGATAAAGCACTGCAGGCCTTAGATTTGCAAAAAGTCCAAGGGCGCCTCTAATCCCTAAAAGTCCTTTCTCTGGTCTATCTCCATTAGGAAGATTATCCCACTTAGGTCCTCCAACAGCACCTAAAAGTACTGCATCCGCTGCCTTACACGCATCGATTGTATCTTGTGGAAGAGAATTGCCTGCTAGGTCGATGGCTATACCACCCATTAATTTTTCTTCAAATGCAAAGGTATGTCCATAGACACTTGCTACTTTATCTAAAACCTTAACGGCTTCTTTGGTAATATCTGGTCCAATCCCATCACCAGGAAGTGTTACTATTTTGTAATCCATCTTTTGTCTCCCCCTCTATTTACCTTCAACTGGCCTGCTTTCACACTTTCAAGTCCTTCATGAGCTGCTAATATTTTTTGTGTCATCATCATTCCCATTTTGTACTTCCTCCTTCAAGCCTTTGTGTTTAATTTTATAAGTACAGTTTAAACTTCTTTTCAATATCTTTAAGCAGTTTACATTCGATAGAGTCCACAAGGGCAATCCAGCTGGCTTCTATAATGTCTGTGGATACACCTACTGTGCTCCAATAATCTTCTCCATCTGTAGATTCAAGCAGTACTCTTACCTTGGCCGCTGTAGCTGACTTTGTATCGAGTACCCTTACCTTATAGTCGGTAAGATGTACTGCTTTGAGTTCTGGATAAAACACCTCCAAAGCCTTTCTTAGGGCTTTATCTAAAGCATTTACAGGCCCTTCACCCTCTGCTGCTGTCATCTCTACCTTGTCTCCCACCTTTACCTTAATAATGGCTGAAGAACTTACTCCTTGTGAACGAGAGGGTTCTTCTCCAATAATTTTAAACTCTTCTAAATCAAAAAAGGGCTTGTATTTCCCCAAAGCTTTTCTTACGAGCAGTTCAAATGTACCATCTGCTCCTTCAAACTGATACCCCTTATGCTCTAAATCTTTGATACGGTTAATAATCTGCCCCGTCACTTCATCGTCTTTAGTCACATGAGGTGCAATTTTTTGTATCTTTTCAATAATTGTGCTGCGCCCTGCTACCTCTGACATCAGAAATCTTCTCTCATTACCTACACTATGAGGAGCCACATGTTCAAAAGAAGCCGATGCTTTTGTAACACCATCAATATGCATCCCAGCCTTATGAGCAAAAGCACTTTTACCTACATACGGCATATTGTCTTTTAGTGAGACATTTGCAACTTCTGCTACCCTTCTAGATAGCAAGGTAAGCCTTGCCATGTTTTCATCTGGAATACACTGATACCCTCTTTTGAGCTGCAGATTTGGAATAATGGTTGAGAGATTGGCATTGCCGCACCTTTCACCAAAACCTACGAGGGTTCCTTGAACATGGGTGGCACCAGCAAGCACTGCCATAATACTATTGGCAACGCCCATGCCTGTATCGTCGTGGGTATGGATACCTATCTGCACAGTAATATGGCCAGCTACCTCTTTGACAATCTCATATACTTCATCAGGAAAGGCCCCGCCGTTAGTCTCACATAAGGCAATACAGTCTGCCCCAGCATCCTCTGCTTTTTTCAGTGCCCTAAGTGCATAGTCTTTGTTACTCTTATAACCATCAAAAAAATGTTCCGCATCAAATATAACTTCTTTACCATGGTCTTTAAAAAACTTGATGGTATCATAAATCATATTTAAATTTTCTTCTAATGTCGTCTTAATAATATCTGTTACATGGAAATCCCATGTCTTCCCAAATATGGCGACAGTAGGGGTATCTGCTTCAAGAAGTGATTTAACATTACTGTCTTCTTCCACTGCTAGGTCTCTTCTTCTTGTACTCCCAAAAGCTGTTAGCTTAGCTGTCTTAAGGTTAAGTTTTTTAACTTCTTTAAAAAATTCTAGGTCTTTAGGATTTGAGCCAGGGTTACCAGCTTCAATATAGCTGGCTCCTAGCTCATCTAAAGTAGTTACTATCTTTAATTTATCCGGTACTGAAAAGGAGATACTTTCTGCTTGCGCTCCATCTCTGAGGGTGGAGTCGAATATCGCAATGGACTTTTTCATCTTATACCTCCTTTTTTTCTTCTTGCTCGTAAAACATGTTATTAATAGCTGATATATATGCAAGTATACTTGCTTCAACGATATCCATGCTTACGCCATGCCCGTTATAAACCCTGTCTTTATTTTTAATTTTTACATTCACTTCCCCTTGTGCATCAGTTCCTCCTGTTACAGAGTTAATGACAAAGTCCTCTAATATAAATTTTCTTCCTACTAATTTATCAATCGCTTTGTAGGAAGCATCGATAGGTCCGTCATAAGAGGATACGACTTCTTCTAATATATGGCCTGTTTTACTGAGTAGTCTCATAGAAGAAGTGGTTGTAATCGTATTCCCTGAATTGATTACAAAACGGTCTAATTTATAAGCTTCTGGGATTTGTACCATTCTTCTGCATACTAGGGCTTCAATATCCCTGTCTGTTACATCTTTTTTCTTATCTGCCAGTATCTTAAATTGCTCAAAAGCTATTGTTAAAGCTTCTTGATCTAGTTCATATCCCATGGATTTGATTTTATCCTCAAAAGCATGTCTTCCTGAATGTTTTCCAAGTACCATTTTATTTTCTGTAAGACCAATGGATTCTGGTGTCATGATTTCATAAGTGCTCTTGTTAGCAAGCATCCCATGCTGATGAATCCCTGACTCATGGGCAAAGGCATTTTCTCCCACAATCGCCTTATTAGGCTGTACTCTCACCCCGGTAATACTGCTTAAAAGCTTACTGGTTCTATAGATTTCTTTTGTATTAACACGGCAGTCTAGTTGGTAAAGATCTTTTCGTGTTTGTAAGTTCATTACAATTTCTTCAAGAGCGGCATTACCTGCCCTTTCGCCTATACCGTTAATGGTACACTCTATTTGAGTGGCCCCGGCTCTTGCAGCTGCTAATGAATTGGCCACAGCAAGACCTAGGTCATTGTGGCAATGGACAGATAAATCGGCTTTGTGCAGACTAGGTACATTTTCTTTAATACCTTTAATCAGTGCGACAAATTCATCAGGCGACGTATAACCTACGGTATCAGGCACATTGATAACGGTTGCACCTGCGGCTATCACCGCTTCAAAGATTTGATATAAAAAAGCCGGATTGCTTCTTGAAGCATCTTCCGCTGAAAACTCCACATCTTGACAGAATTTTTTTGCATACTTCACCATCTCTATGGCTGTCGCTAGGACTTCTTCTTTTGTTTTTTTAAGTTTGTACTGCATATGGATATCAGATGTAGCAATAAAAGTGTGTATTCTAGGATATTTTGCGCCCTTTAAAGCCTCTGCTGCTGCATCTATGTCTTTTGTAAGAGCTCGTGCCAAACTTGCTACCGTGGTATTTTTGATGTTTTTTGCAATAGATTTAACTGATGCAAAATCTCCAGGAGAGGCAATTGCAAAACCAGCCTCCATCACATCTACACCTAATCTTTCAAGTTGATGAGCCACCTCTAGCTTTTCAGCTAAATTCATACTGCATCCTGGCGATTGTTCTCCATCTCTAAGTGTTGTATCAAAAATTTTAACAAAGTTTGCCATAAATACCTCCCTCTATTGATTTATTTATCTGTATCTGTTGCCCATGACATCATTTTTCTAAGTGATTTTCCTACTTTTTCTACTTGGTGATCTGCTTCAATACGGCGAATCGCATTAAAGTAAGCACGATTTGACTGATTTTCTACAATCCAGTTTTTAGCAAAAGTACCATCTTGAATTTCTCTAAGTACTTTTTTCATTTCTTTTTTAGTTTCTTCTGTAATAATACGTGAGCCTATCGTGTAATCTCCATATTCTGCTGTATCAGAAATAGAGTATCTCATATAACTAAATCCACCTTTAAAGATAAGGTCAACGATCAGTTTCATTTCGTGTACACATTCAAAGTAAGCACTTTCAGGTTGATACCCTGCTTCTACCAGTGTTTCAAAGCCTGCTTTCATCAGAGCTGTTACCCCTCCGCAAAGAACTGCTTGTTCTCCAAAAAGGTCTGTTTCAGTCTCTTCTTTGAAAGTTGTTTCTAAAATGCCGCCTCTTGCACCGCCAATACCTGCTGCATAGGCTAAAGCAAGATCCTTTGCATTTCCTGAAGCATCATGGTAAACAGCTATAAGGCAAGGTACACCTTTTCCTTCTTCAAATTGACTTCTTACTGTATGTCCTGGACCTTTTGGCGCAATCATAATAACATTTACGTTTTCTGGTGATACAATCTGCATGAAGTGAATATTAAAACCATGAGCAAAAGCAAGGGTTTTGCCTTCTGTTAAGTTTGGTGCGATGCTTTCTTTATAAAGTGCAGCTTGTTTTTCATCATTTACTAAGATCATAATAAGATCTGCGGCTTTTGTAGCATCTGCAGCTGTCATAACTTTTAGTCCAGCTTTTTCTGCTTTTGCCCAAGATGGACTGCCGTCATACAGACCTACAATAACATCTACTCCTGATTCATGTAAGTTCAGGGCATGAGCATGACCTTGGCTTCCATAACCAATTATTGCTACAGTTTTACCTTTTAATAAATCTAAGTTACAATCTTTTTGATAATATAATTTTGCCATTTTAAAGCCTCCTATGTTTTTTATAATTAAATTGAAATAATATATATGATTAAATCAAACTCTGTTATCTGAAAACTGGGTTTGTTTTAATTTTTGAGTTCTTTTTCTCCTCTTTGAAGAGCCGTCAGACCTGTTCGAATAATTTCTTTAATGCTGTAAGGCTCCAACATACTTGTTAAAGCTGTAATCTTACCTTGGTCACCAGTTGCTTCAATAACAAGAGATTCACTAGACACATCCACTATATGTGCTCTGAAGATATTGGCTATCTCTATGATTTCTGCTCTTGTGTTTTTATCAGCAGCTATTTTAACCAATGCCAATTCCCTATAAATAGAACTTTCTTCTTTGAGTTCAATAATTTTTATAACATCTATCAATTTGTTAAGCTGTTTTTTAATCTGCTCCAGCGTGAATTCATCTGCATCAACCACAATGGTCATTCTAGATACGGTTGCATCTTCGGTTTCTCCAACAGATAAACTATCTATATTATACCCACGTCGGCTAAATAAACCCGATATTCTGCTCAGAACTCCCGAATGGTTCTCAACCAAGACAGATAATACATATTTTCTCATAGTCTCCCTCTTTTCTATAATGTAGATTCCTTATCACTCACGATAAATTCTAATAAGCAAGGTTTTTGGCTTGTTAACGCCGTTTGAATAGCTTCTTCTATCTCTTCTGCGTTAGATATGGTTCTTGCTGTGATTCCGTAAGCTCTGGCAATAGCTGCAAAATCCGGATTGCAGTTAAGTGCTACGCCGTGCTCTTTAAGATCAGTTCTTCTCTGCAGTTCTCTTACCATACCTAGTCCGCTATTATTAAATAGAATGATAAGTGGATTAATCTCTTCTTGAACGAGGGTTCCGAGTTCAAACAAACTCATTTGAAAACTACCGTCTCCAAGGATGCTGACTACTTGTTTGTCCGGGTTGCCTATACTGGCTCCTATAGCTGCTGGAAGCGAATACCCCATTGTTCCAAAACCGCCTGAACAAATAAGCTTTCTCTCTCCCTTAATCTCCATGTTTCTCATCGTCCAAAACTGATTTTGGCCCACATCTGCTGCAACAATCGCCTCGTCATTAAGCAGCTGTGACAGTTTTTTTACAACAAGCTTTGGATTAACAGCACCTTTAGGATGTGTTTCCTCTTTTGTTTTGCGCCTGCTGGCTATTTCCCCTCTCCATGATGCTGTATCTACTTTTTTGATAAGTGAAGCAAGACCTTTTAGAATAGACTTGGCATCTCCCACTATAGGGATTGTTGCAGAAGTGATTTTTCCGATTTCAGCTGGATCGACATCAATATGAATAATATTCGCATTTTCATCAAAAAGGCCTGTATTGGCAACTGCTCTATCTGCAATCCTTGTTCCAATGAACAAAATAGTGTCTGCCTGCTTCAGTGCCCAATTAGACTGTGCATAGCCGTGAGTCCCGATCATGCCAAAGTTGTATTCTGAAAATGTCGGCAAAGCTCCCGTCCCCATCAAGGTGTGTACCACCGGAATATCCGATTTGTTTATAAACTCTCTTAATTCCTCCGAAGCATTTCCGAGTACTACACCACCTCCTGCACATACAAGAGGTTTTTTGCTATGCTCCAAAAGTTTAATTATTTTTTTAATCTGTCCTATATGTCCTTCTACCGTTGGCTTGTAGCCTCTTATTTTAACTTGTTTAGGGTAATTGTATTCTATTTGCTCAGCCTGAATATCCATAGGAAGGTCAATAAGTACTGGCCCTGGCCTTCCAGTGGTTGCAATGTAAAAGGCCTCCTTAAGTATTCTTGGAAAATCCTGTGCATTTTTAACGAGATAACTATGTTTGATAAAGGGCTCTGTAGCCCCTGTAATATCCACTTCTTGAAAAACATCTCTTCCTATAAGATTTAATTTAACCTGCCCTGTAATAATAACAATAGGAATAGAGTCCATATAAGCTGTAGCTATACCTGTAATGAGGTTAGTGGCTCCAGGTCCTGAGGTTGCAATACATACCCCCACTTTACCTGTTGTCCTAGCATAACCGCTTGCACTATGCACAGCTGCTTGCTCCTGTCTTACAAGTACGTGATGCAGCGAGGAAGATCTCAGTGATTCATAGACGGCTAGTACAGCAGCACCCGGGTAACCAAATACTACATCTACTTTTTCTTCTGCTAAACAACGTACTAATACGTCCGATAATTTCATCACAATTCCTCCTTCATTTTATTTAATATTTTAAAATATTTTGTCATTTTTGGAACACTTATAAATATATATAAAAAATCCTCATCCCAATAACGGGACGAGGAATATTCCACGCGTTACCACCCATTTTGACTTATAAAAAAAGAATCATAAGCCCTCTCTTCAGGTTCTATCAAACCCTTGCCTTTAACGGGGCTTCCGGAAACTTCTTACCTGACTATACCTTTCAGAAGTCCTGCTCAAGAGTGATTTACCTTTTGCTTCAATATTAGCTTCCACCACCCGCTAACTCTCTAAAATTGATTTTGCAAAGGTCATTCTCCTTCATTGCATTTGTATATAACTATTTAATTTATTTAGTAAATCTTAACGTACTTGTATTCTAACAATATTATGATACAGTGTCAATATTTTTAATAAATTTTTATGCTTAAATTTCTTCCTTTAATCAACGAACTTTTTCAATAAAATACAGAAACAAAAATAGTTATGTAAACCTTTATCTTATTTTAAATCTTTTAACTTATCATAAATTGTTAATTTGCAAGGTATTATTTACTTTTACTCTTTTAATTTTAGTTTACATAAGTTTATTTTATTTAACTGTATAAGTTGCTTTTTAAAAGCAAACATGAATAAATATACATTTTTTATATTTTAATAAAAATAAGAGCAAGTGCTGAAAACCCATTGGTTTTTAGCACTTGCTCTTATTTTTTGTTGTACAGAATATGCTGTACTATTTTTTTCTGCCGTTTCTTGCTCTTTCACCTTCATCTAATATCTTTTTGCGTAGTCTGATAGCATCTGGTGTGATTTCTACAAGCTCGTCATCTTCTATGAACTCCAGTGCTTCCTCTAGTGAAAATGTTCTAGGAGGTGATAATCTGATCGCATCATCCGCACCTGAAGATCTTGTATTAGTCATTTTTTTATTTTTACAAGGGTTAACTGTCATATCTTCTCTTCGTGAATTCATACCTATAATCATCCCTGAATAAACCTCTACTCCTGGTTTTACAAACAAGGTGCCTCGGTCTTCAAGACTGTTTAAAGCGTATCCCATAGTTGTTCCAAGCTCTTGAGCAATCAGAACACCATTTCCTCTTCTTGGGAGCTCGCCTACATATTCCGTATAGCCTTCAATCGTTCTGACCATTGTAGCTTCTCCTCTGGAATCTGTGATGAGCTCACTTCTAAATCCTAAAAGGGAACGGGTTGGGCATAGGTATTCTATTCTAATATGTCCATTTTCAGGTTCCATACTTTGCATAACGCCTTTTCTCATATTCAGCTTGCTGATAACAGAACCTGAATATTCATCTGGAACACTTATGATAACTCTTTCAACGGGTTCTACAAGTTTGCCGTTTTCATCTCTATGCATGATAACCTCTGGTTTTGAAACACCTATTTCATAACCTTCTCTTCTCATGTTTTCAAGAAGAACAGATAAGTGAAGTTCTCCTCTTCCAGATACTCTGTAGCCATCTGTTGTTTCCATTGGCTGCACTTTAAGACCTACATTGATTTCTGTTTCTTTTTCCAGTCTGTCTTTAATATGTCTTGTTGTAACATACTTACCGCTTTGGCCTGCGAAAGGTGAGTTATTAACTAAGAAATTCATGGCCAAAGTAGGTTCTTCTATAGTAATAGGGGTCATAGGTTCTACTTTACCTACTTCTCCGATAGTTTCTCCGATAGAAATATTAGGAATACCTGCAAGAACAACAATATCCCCGCTAGTTGCTTCTTTAACAACCACTTGTTTAAGACCTTCATAAACCATAACTTTGGTAATACGTGACTGTCTTAAGTTTCCTTCGTTATCTGATATTTCAACTGTTTGACCTTCTTTGATGACACCTTCATAAATACGGCCTACTCCAAGTCTTCCCACATAATCATCATATGCTAGAGCACTAATTTGAAGTTTAAGCGGTTTTTCGTCCTGTTTTGGATATTCTCCTACCCGCTCTATAATCGTCTCTAAAAGAGGCATAATATCTGTGCTCTGGTCTTCTAACTCATACTGCATGATTCCCTCTTTACCGATGCCGTAAAGAATAGGAAAATCCAGTTGTTCGTCGTCTGCTTGCAAATCTACAAATAAGTCAAACGTCATATCCACAACTTCTTCTGCCCTATGGTTAGGTTTATCTATTTTATTAATAACAAGAATAGGCTTAAGTCCAAGTTCTAGAGATTTTTGGAGTACAAATCTAGTTTGTGGCATAGGTCCTTCTATAGAATCTACTAATAAGATAACTGTATCTACTGTACGTATAACCCGCTCTACCTCTGATGAAAAGTCACTATGTCCTGGTGTATCTACTATATTAATTTTATAATCTTTATATTTGATTGAGCAATTTTTAGAATAGATTGTAATACCGCGTTCTCTTTCTAAGTCATTGCTGTCCATAACGCAATCTACACGTTCTTCGTTGTCTCTAAATACCCCGTTTTGATTTAAAAATGCATCTACAAGTGTTGACTTGCCTGCATCAACATGGGCTATTACTGCTATATTAATAATTTTCATCTCACTCATGTGTCCATGAACCTTCTTTCTCTTGTTAATCACAAGTGTTAATTTTAGCATGTTTAAGTCAAATACTCAATATATAGTTTGTGTCTTTTTATCAAACCTCATTCAATACTATACAACTTACCACCTCTAAAACTTGCCATTACAGTTAACCTATACATACTGTTTCTTGGATCCTCATTATTTATATATCTAAATAGGATCTTTTTTGATCCGCATTTCCCTTTTATTTATACATTTTTCCCCAAATTATTTTTTACAAAAAAAAGATGATTTCTATATTGGAGAAATCATCTTATTTATAGGTTATTTCAATTTATGCTTCTGGATTTGGTGCATTAACAGGACAAACACCTGCACAAGCGCCGCATTCTATACATTCAGCAGCATCGATTACGTATTTTGCATCTCCTTCGGTGATACAACTTACTGGACATTCACTTTCACATGCACCACAGCTAATACAGTCTTCATTAATAAAATATGACATTGTCTGTTACCTCCATAATGTAATTAAATTTCAAACTTATAATACTATTTTTTAAGGCAGCCTGTCAACAATTTCCTGTAATTTCAATTCTCTGTTTGAGACCAATTGACACTCACGTGATAACCCTGTTCAGGATTTGGTCTACTGCACTTTATAAGCAGCTCTCCACCCACGCCGTCATTTGTTTTTATATTTTTGATTTTTGTTTCTCCATTTTTAAGAAGGGCCTTCACTAAAGTTTTAGTTAGTTTTTTACCGTATTTAGCGAGCTCAGGATTTTCTTTCCATATCACAAATTGACATCCCTTTTTATATCCCATACAGCCATAACCTTTTTGTCCTTCCACAATATCATGATTACACTGCGGGCACTTTCCTAAAACTTCTCTTTCTTGAGCAGGTTTTTCTTGAACAGGTTTTGCTTTTGTAACACTGTTTAATCCATAAGCTCTTTGTTTTTTTATTTCAGTTACAGATTGTTGTATAAAAACTTTAATATGATTGAGAAATTCAGTTTTCAGAACATTTCCCTTTTCAATATCGTGAAGTATCTTTTCTAATTTGCCTGTGTACTCAAGATCCATAAGTTCTTTAACAGGTAATGTCTCTATAATATATCTGCCTTTTGGTGTACATCTTATATTCTTTTTTTGCATCACTGTATATTCGGTTGTATTAAGTTTTTTGAGGGTTTCAGCTCTGGTGGCCGGCGTACCAATACTAAAACCACTTAAAATAGCTTCCATAAGTTCACTATTTTCTTTTTGTTCCTCATCTTTAAACTGTTTGCCGCACGTTTCCATTGCTCTAAGAAGCGTTTTTTCTGTATAAGGGGCAGGTGGTTTTGTTTTATGCTCTGTCACCACTGGGTTTTGTACAGATACGCTTAGACCTTCACTGACATCAGGTAAAATCACATCTTTAGTTTGTTCCTGTTCTATTTTTTTATACCCTAATTCTTTCTGAATTTTTCCTTTGGTTATAAAAACAAAGTCAGTCTCATCAACGGTGGTATATAAAACGGTCTCCTCCACTGTTGCCGGCGGCATAAACTGTGCCAAAAATCTATTTCTTACTGCCAAATAGACTTTTTCTTCTTGAGGCGGTAAATTTCTTGGAACAATGTAAGTCGGTATGATCGCACTATGACTTTCTACCTTGCTGCTGTTAAATACCTTTTTAGTCACTGTAAATTTAATTTCTTCTTCAAAAGGCAGTCCTTTTTTCAATACATTAAGTACACTCCTGGCTTTATCTACAAGACTTTCATCTAATACACTGCTTGCCGTTCTTGGATAAGTAATATATTTTTTTTCATAAAGGGACTGTGCAATGGTTAAAACCTTATCTGAGGTAAACCCTTGATATTTACTGGTTATATAGCCTTGCAGTGCTGATAGATTAAATAAGCTCTGGGGATATTCTGTTTTTTGCACCACTTCTTTTTTAGTAATGACTGCCCCTTTGTTGGTGACATCATTTTTGATCTGTTCAAGATAGGCTTTATCTTCGAATTTATCTTTTTTCTCCTCGGTATAAGTACCTTCATAACTTATGTCATCTTTTTCAAACCGAGCAGCTAATTTATAGTAAGGCTCTTGTTTAAAATTTTCTATTTCAATGTCTCTGTCATAAATCATTTTTAAAGTAGGCAAAAGAACACGTCCTACATTTAAAAGCTGTCCTTTACCTCCATATTTAAGCGTGGCAACAGATGTCAGGTTGATCCCTATAAGCCAATCTGCCTGCTGCCTGCTGATCCCCGCATCCTGCAGAGGTTTCATCTGTTTGTTAGGAACAATCTGTTCGATGCCTTTAACCACTTCTTTTTCTGTCCATTCATTCAGAAGTAGTCTATAAATAGGTTTTTTTACTTTAAGATATGCAAAAATAATATCGGCTATAATTTGTCCTTCTCTGTCATAGTCACAAGCTGATATAACCCCATCCACATCCGATCTGTTAATCAGTGTTTTGATACATTTCAGCTGTTTTTTTGCTCCCAAATCTGTCGTTTTTTTCTGCTTATTTTCTTTTATTTTATATTGGAAAGGATCTGGTATAAAAGGAAAGTTTTCAAGACGCCATATTTTCATTTTATCCTCATAGTCTTTCGCATCAAAAAGCTCTAGAAGATGCCCAAAAGCCCAAGTAATCAAATACTCCTGGCCTTCAAAGTATCCATCATTTCTTGTTTTTATTTTAAGCGCATCTGCTATATTTTTAGCTACCGAAGGTTTTTCAGCAATTATTACCCTCATGATTTCATCTCCTACTGTAAGTATGTCTTTTTCATTTGAAACCTCTGCCCGATAAAAACAGACACAACGGCTTCTCCCCTTTGTGTCTGTTTGATTTCAGTCCAAGTTATTTACTTTAAGTATACCATCTTTTCTCTTCAAAATATACCTCTTTTTATAGGCTTTGACTTTAAGATATGAGTATAGTATATTATTAGTATTCATTTTTCAAACTAAGAAAGCAGGCGAATCCTATGAAAAGCGAACATTATTTACATGGCGGAGATCTAGATGCGGCTTCTGTACTTTATCATATAGACAGAGACAGCATTTGGGATTTCAGCGGCAATATTAACCCTCTAGGTATCTCTCCTAAAGCAAAAGAGGCGCTTATCACAAACATTGATCTTATTACTACCTACCCGGATAAACATTATACCCGTCTTAAAAAACAAATAAGCCATTATTGCTCAGTGGACTCCTCCCATATTATTGTTGGCAATGGTTCCACCGAGCTGATTTCCGTTACTATAAAAACCCTTAATCCCCAGAAAGTGCTTGTCATAGGCCCTACCTATTCTGAATACGAACGGGAAATAACACTTCTTGGAGGCAATTGTGAGTACTTTGAATTAAAAGCAGAGGATTCCTTTGTTCTTGACCCTTCACAACTTATCACTCACCTTGATGCCTCTTTTGACATGCTTATTTTATGTAATCCTAACAACCCGACCAGTACAGGTGTTACTAAGGAAAACCTTGAACTTATTTTAACCGCTGCAAAAAAACATGATATTTTTACTATGATTGACGAAACCTACATTGAGTTTTGTGATGACCTTACAATTTACTCTGCTGTTCCTCTCATTGCGGGGTATGATAATCTATTGATTTTACGAGGTATTTCTAAATTCTTTTCCGCTCCTGGCCTTAGATTTGGATATGGACTTTGTTCAAATCAAACGCTTAAA
>JARBTY010000198.1 GCA_029239935.1 Clostridia bacterium
AGCTTTAGAGTCGTTATTTCACCCTTGTCACTTGCAGCAGCGGTATTGATTGCCGGTATGACCATTTTGATTTCTGCTTATTGGCCGGCAAAGAGAGCGTCTCGCCTCTCAGCTATCGATGCGATTCGTCAAACGACTGATTTAAAGCTTACAGGTAAAGCCGTAAAGACATCGAAGATTACAAGAAAAGTATTTGGCATTGAAGGGGATTTAGGCCTTAAAAATTTGAAAAGAAATAGAGCAAGGTACAAGGCGACTGTTTTTTCTCTCATCATCAGTATGTTGCTTTTTTTGGTAGTAGATTACTTTACAGCTACTTTAAAAAGAGCCTATACAATGACACAATATGGTATTAATTTTGATGTAGGTGTCTCTGTTCAAGGTGAAGAAGCGGCCAATGAAGAGGTCATAAGTAAGATTCTTTCACTGGAAAACATTACGGAGTCTTCTTATATCAAAGAATTAAGTACAACGCCACCTATTAAAGAAAAAGCTGTAGCGGATGCTACCTATCCTTATCTTGTTACGATTAACGCCCTGGATGACCATGCACTGGCGCAGTATGCCAACCAAGTTGGAGCCAGCCTTGAACAGCTAAAGAATGCAGATCAGCCTTCTGCCATCGTTATTGATACGATAAAATATAAAGATGTAGAAAAGGATAAATATGTTGAAGCAAAGGCTATCCAAACAAAAATTGGAGAAGAACTTGAGCTTAAATATTATAATGAACAATCTGGAAAGAATGAAGCTTTAGGGGCTTTGGAGATTGTCAAGTTGACAGAAGAACTGCCGATAGGGGTAATGTCTTTAGGGCAGGAGGATAGCCTAAATATCATCATGTCCCAGACCACTTTAGAAAAAATAATATCAGCGTTTTCAAATCATGAAGAGATCAGAAAAAGTATTAATGCTACAGTATTTCTGAAAAGCGACAATCCAATGAAGCTCCAAGAGGCTATTGAAGCAGTTGAAAATGAAGGGGCGGGCAGTACACTTTCTCTATACAATGTATTTGTTGCAAGACAGAGGGAAGCACAAATGCTGCTTTTAATGGGTATTTTTAGTTATGCATTTATTTTGCTGATTACTTCAATTGGTGCGGCCAATATTTTTAATACCATATCTACAGGAATCGCACTTAGAAAAAGAGAGTTTGCGATGCTAAAGTCTGTGGGAATGACACCTAAAAGCTTTAATAAGATGATTCATTATGAGAGTCTATTTTATGGCATCAAAGCGCTTATCTACGGACTGCCTATAAGCTTTTTAGCGATGTGGCTTATCTATAGGTCTCTTATGAAAGAATTTAGCTTTCCATTTCAAATATCTTGGGTAAGTGTGGGAACAGCAGTAACCACCGTATTTGTGATTGTTGGCTCAGCTATGATTTATGCCAGTGCAAAGGTCAAAAAGGAGAATATTATAGAAGCACTTAAGCAGGAGAATATTTAACAACTTATTTTTTTATTGACGACCTGAAAAACCGATGATACTATATACATAGATTAACGATGTATTGTATAAGGAGGTATTGGTATGGGAGTTAATAAAGAATTACTAAAGGGAACAACAACCTTGCTTATTTTGCAGTTGCTTAAGGAAAGTGATAAATATGGGTATGAGATGACGCGGGAACTGGAAAAACGTTCAGACAGCTTATTTACATTAAAAGAAGGTACGCTGTATCCGATTCTTCATACCCTTGAAAGTGAGGGGATGATAGAGGCGTATTGGGAAGATACATCGGCAGTCCGTAAACGAAAATATTATTGTCTCACAAAGAAAGGAGATAAGCTGCTCCAAGATAAAAAAGAAGAGTGGAGAGCTTATGCCAAAGGGGTTAATACGATTATAGGGGGAGGTCTATGCAATGAATCCTTTAGTTTCTGAATTTATAAAAAAAATTTTGCAGCCTATCAAATATCAGAAAATACATCCCCAGATCACTAAAGAAATAGAAGATCATATAGAAAGCTTAAAGGAAAATTATACAGAAGAAGGGCTGGAAGAAAATAAGGCTTATCAAAGAGCACTAGAAGATATGGGGGATGCAGAAGTAATCGGTAAATCTTTTCATCACATTCACAAGCCCAAAATGGAGTGGTCGATTTTAGGTCTCATGACACTTCTTGTCTCTGTAAGCTTTATAATACTTGCAATCTGGAGTAAGAGTTATGCAGGATCGGGTGATGTATTTAATGCACACAGTAAGCAGGCTGTTTTTATTATCATGGGTCTTGGTCTGGTAAGTTGTCTATACTTTTTAGATTATAAAGTGTTTGAAAGATGGGCGGAAATTGGTTGGTGCATAGGGATTCTGATACTTTTGTGGACAGTGTTCTACGGAATCAACATAAATGGTGCAAGACGTTGGGTACGATTAGGACCTATTACCTTATCTGCTGCTTATTTAGCAAGAGTATTTTTGATCCTTGCTTATACGGGAATGGTCTATAAATGGGGAAATAGGGGACTGAGAAGTCGTATGCTGCTAGGGATAATGGCGTTAATACCGGTGGGGTTAACCGCTATGGATGACTTGTTTGGAGCTGTTATTTTAGGTAGTGTACTCTTTATTATCCTTGTTTGTTATATTAAAAATGATATATTTAAAGGAAATAAAGGGTTATGGCTAAAAATACTTTATGGAACGGCCTTAGCAGGAAGCGCATTGTTTAGCTTTATACTGCTAAAGGATAATACCCATAAGCTGCAGAGACTTATGATTTTTATGCATCCAGAAACCGATCCAAACGCTCATGGGTATATGTACATGGTACTCCAAAACCTCCGTGAGCAAGCAAGTCTTATAGGTGACAGTGGCGTTAAAATGTTCGAGGGGTATGTGAATGTACGTGACATTTCAGGTGATTTAATCTTTTTATTCATAGTGGGTAAACTAGGCTGGCTGGCAGGAGCGCTGCTCATCAGTATTTTAATATTTGTCACTTTAAGATTGTTTTTAGCAGCGTCTAAGGTACAAGAAGCCTATGGCAAGATAGTGTGCATAAGTATAGCGAGTTTAGTGACCATACAATTTATATTTAATATCCTTATGAATTTAGGGTATACGCCCCTAACAAGTTCTTATCTTCCTTTTATTTCTTATGGAGGGTCTGCAGTGATAACAGATATGCTGCTGATAGGTGTTTTCTTAAGTATTTACCGTAGAAAAGATATAGTGCCTATACAATGTGACTCAAAAAATCATAAGTTTAATCTGCTTTTGGAAAAAGTTTGGGTGCAGCATCCTAATCATCAAACTTTAGAGATTGCCAAAAAACTTGCATCATTAAAGGTTGATACAAAAATCATAGAAAAAGCTACTGGTCTCACAGAGAAAGAAGTCAAAAATCTTTATTAAAGCATTGTAAGCATACAAGCTACATAGATAGGCAGACTATTTAGAAAAATCGTTTTACACATACTTTTATAACAAGCTTGACAGTTAGCCTTGAGGAAGTTTATTATATGTAGGATAATCAATCGTAATTAGAAAGGGGTCATTATGTATCCAAGAGATTTAAATTATAAAATGCCTGCTGAGTGGACAAATCATCAACGCACATTTATTTCATGGCCTGTTCAGGACTCCATGTGTTATCCTGAGGACTATGAAAAGGTGTGTGTCGGCTATAAGGAATTGATAGAGGCCATAGCTGAGTTTGAGCCAGTTACTGTGGTTTTGAATGATAAAGAACAAAAAAAGGTGGAAGCCCTTTTTGAAAATCCACAGGTTAGTTGTCTTGCCATTGGTCATAATGATGCATGGCTAAGAGATAATGGCCCTACTTTTTTAATAAATGATCAAGGCGGTCTTGCGGGGGTTAACTGGATTTTTAATGCATGGGGAGGCAAATATGCCCCTTGGGATTTAGATGATCAAGTGGCCGGCAAAGTGCTTCAGCATTTTCAAATCAGGCAGTTTGATGCACCACTTGTGATGGAGGGGGGATCCCTTCATGTAGATGGAGAGGGAACACTTTTAACAACGAAAGAGTGTTTGCTCAATCCTAATAGAAACCCAGACCTTACGGCAGAAGAGATTACAAACCATTTAATAAAGTATGTAAATATCGAGCAGATTATCTGGCTAAACAGGGGATTAAGCGGAGATGAAACAGACGGTCATGTGGATAATATTGCCTGTTTTGCCGCTCCCGGAAAAGTGCTTTTGCAGGTTTGTAAAGATTCGGCCGATGAAAACTATCACATTACACAAGAAAATCTAGAGATACTTACAAATGCCAGAGATGCAAGGGGCAGAAAACTTGAGATTATCCCAATTCCTCAGCCGCCAAAAAGGGTAGAGGCAGGTAAAAGGCTTACTCTAAGTTATCTCAATTTTTATTTTGTAAATGGAGGCATCATCCTGCCAGTTTTTGGCGGGGACGCTAAAGAAACAGATCGTATGGCAGAGGAGATACTTAAGGGAGTTTTTCCAGATAGAAGAGTAAGAACAATAGATGGTATGGCGATTATAAAGGAGGGGGGCAATGTGCACTGCACAACGCAGCAGATGCCCCAAGCGGTTCAATAAAGGGATGACTCAAAACTTAAGAGAGAAAATGAGGTGAAAAGATGAGAAAAGTCAAGGTAGCAGCTACTCAGATGAGCTGCTCAGCTCATATAGATGAAAATATTAATAAGGCAGAAAAGCTGGTAAGAGAAGCGGCTCAAAAAGGAGCTCAAATCATATTGATTCAGGAGCTTTTTGAAACACCTTATTTTTGTCAAAAAGAAAAATCAGACTACTATGTTTATGCCACAGAACTAGCCCATAACAAAGCAATCAACCACTTTAAAAAGATTGCTAAAGAGCTGCAGGTGGTATTGCCTATCAGTTTCTATGAAAAGAAAAACTATGCCAGATATAATGCGTTAGCGGTTATTGATGCAGATGGAGAAGTTTTGGGGGTCTACAGAAAAAGTCATATTCCTGATGGTCCAGGTTACGAAGAAAAATTTTATTTTAATCCTGGGGATACAGGGTTTAAGGTATGGCAGACCCGTTATGGTAAAATCGGAGTAGGCGTATGCTGGGATCAATGGTATCCAGAAGCTGCCAGATGCATGGCTTTAATGGGAGCAGAAATGCTGTTTTATCCAACAGCTATAGGCTCAGAGCCGCAAGATGGCTCCATAGACTCTAAAGATCATTGGCAGACTTGTATGCTAGGGCATGCAGCATGCAATTTGATGCCGGTTATTGCCTCCAACCGTGTGGGTGTAGAGGAAGATGAGGATTCAAAGATTACTTTTTATGGCTCCTCTTTTATTGCAGGGCCTCAAGGCAATAAAATAACAGAAGCTGGACGCAGTGAAGAGACGGTTCTTGTAGCGGAGTTTGATTTGGATGCCTTAGAAACCCAGCGTATTGAGTGGGGAATCTTTAGAGACCGCAGGCCTGACCTTTATAAGGTTATTGCGTCATACGACGGAGAACAGATTATAAAATAGAAATAGAGAGCAGCTATCCATACAAAAGAGAGGTTATCAGACCATTAAAGTTTGATATGATTCCCCTTAAGTAGACAAGGTAAATAACCAAAATCTACTTAAGGGGGATTTTTTATGGCCAAATATAGAAAATATACACCAGAAGAAAAAA
>JARBTY010000199.1 GCA_029239935.1 Clostridia bacterium
ACTAAGTAAAACTGTGCACATAAAAAGTGCCCATCTATGATGAGCACTTCATGCATTCTTTTAGATATTTAACCTGTCTACTTGACAGGGGGCATATCACATGATGCCTCTCTACCTCTTAATACCCAATTAATTATTTATTTTTTATAGCGTGATCAATAGCTTCAGCAGCTTTTTTCCCAGCACCCATGGCTAATATAACCGTTGCAGCACCTGTTACAGCATCTCCACCTGCATAAACACCTTCTCTGGTTGTAAGCCCCGTCTCTTCTTCTGCTACAATACAGCCCCATTTATTAGTCTCTAAGCCTTTCGTTGTACTTCTAATCAGCGGATTTGGACTTGTTCCGATTGCCATAATGGCACAATCTATATCCAGCACAAAATTGGAGCCTTCGATAACACTTGGGCGTCTTCTACCCGAAGCATCCGGTTCACCAAGTTCCATCGTAACACATTCTACCCCTTGCACCCATCCGTCTTCTGAACCAACGATCTGCACAGGATTTGTAAGCAGCTTGAAGATAATACCTTCTTCTGCAGCATGCTCAATCTCTTCTCTTCTAGCAGGCATCTCTTCATCAGAACGTCTGTAAACTATGTAGACATTCTTTGCTCCCAGCCTTTTTGCACATCTTGCAGCATCCATCGCCACGTTTCCGCCTCCAAATACAGCTACGCTCTCACAATCTTTAACAGGGGTATCTGAGCCCTCTTTATATGCCTTCATTAGATTAACCCTTGTTAAAAATTCATTAGCTGAATAGACACCTTTTAAATTCTCACCCGGTATATTCATAAAGCTTGGAAGTCCTGCTCCCGATCCAATGAAAACCCCTTCGAAACCTTGTTCAAACAATTCATCTATAGATAAAACCTTACCTATAACCATATTAGTGAGTATTTCTACACCCATACTTTTTAAGGTATCAATTTCTTTTTGAACGATACTTTTTGGAAGCCTAAATTCTGGTATACCATATACAAGTACACCCCCAGCAACATGAAGTGCTTCGAACACCGTAACTTGATAACCCTTTTTAGCCAAATCTCCTGCACAGGTAAGCCCAGCAGGCCCCGCTCCAATGACTGCAACTTTGTGTCCATTGGTTTTAATCTCAGGTACTTCATCACTATTTTGCTGCATGCAATAATCCGCTACAAAACGCTCAAGCCTGCCAATTGCAACAGCCTCTCCTTTTTTGCCTCTTACACATTTTGCTTCACACTGGCTTTCCTGAGGACATACTCTGCCGCATACAGCCGGAAGCGCACTGGTCTCTTTGATAATGCGGTAAGCTTCAGCAAAGTCACCTTCTTTTGTTTTCTGAATAAACCCTGGAATATCCACACATACAGGACAACCCGCAATACAGGGTTTATGTTTGCAGTTTAGACATCTATCAGCCTCTTCCATAGCCATTTCTGCTGTATATCCAAGAGAAACCTCACTAAAATTATGATTTCTAATATCCGGATCTTGTATAGGCATTTCTATTTTTTTGAGTGACATATTAGCCATCTTACTCTACCTCCATTAAATGACATTGATGCTCTAGAGCTTTCTTTTCGAAGTTTTTGTACGTGCTAGACCTTGATAGGGCTTCCTCAAAGTCTACAAGATGTCCATCAAAATCCGGGCCGTCCACACAGGCAAACTTTGTTTCTCCGCCAACACTTAAACGACATCCCCCACACATCCCTGTTCCGTCAATCATAATAGGATTCATACTTACAGTGGTTTTGATCCCATACTTCTTAGTCAGCTGTGCTACGAATTTCATCATAATAAGTGGTCCGATTGTAATGACTTCATCATATTGATTGCCCGCTTCAATCAGTTCCTGCAGAGCCGTCGTAACAAGTCCTTTATTGCCATAGGAGCCATCATCTGTCATCATCAAGAGATTACTGCTTGCCGCTTTAAATTCATCTTCTAGAATCACTAAGTCTTTACTTCTAAACCCAGTAATAACGTCTACTATAGCCCCATTATTGTGGAGTTTTTTTGCAATAGGGTAGGCAATAGCACACCCTACTCCCCCACCTACAATGGCAACTTTTTTAAGTCCCTCTATATGAGAGGCTACACCTAAAGGACCCACAAAATCATTGATAAAGTCCCCTTCATTAAGCGTATTTAAAAGTTTTGTTGTTTTACCTACGATCTGAAATATAATAGTAACGGTTCCCTTTTCCCTATCATAATCAGCAATAGTAAGGGGAATCCTTTCACCTTCATCATTTACTCGCAAAATAATAAACTGGCCAGGCTCCGCCTTTTTAGCGATGAGCGGCGCCTCTATATCCATCAAAGTAACCGTTGGATTAAGGATTTTTTTTGTAATAATCTTATACATGAGTACACCTTCTTCTATATAATTAAATTTAAATTAATTAAAAAAGCCCCGAGTATATCGTGGCTTTCTTTAGTTATAAATATGAGGTAATAGCTTAAAATTAAAACGTTACGTCTATGCCATAATACGCACAAGTTAAAACCTTTTTCATATTTTCAAAATCAGTTGGTCTTGGATTAGAGCCCGTACAAGGGTCTCCCACAGCATTTTCAGCTATAAAATCAAGTGTCGCTTTAAACTTGTCTTCACTAACACCATTATCTTTGTAAGTTTGAGCAATGTCAAGCTTTTTATTCAGCTCTTTGATTGCATCAACCAGAGAATTGGTTAATTGTTTATCCGTTGCACCTTGAAGACCTATTGCTTTTGCAATATCTGCAAATCTGCTCATACATACTTTAGAGTTATACTGAATAACATAAGGCAGCAAAATGGCATTACAGCATCCATGGGTAATCTCATATTCAGCCCCTGTTTTATGAGCCAGACTATGTACAATACCCAATAAAGCATTGGAAAAAGCCATACCTGCAAGACATTGTGCAATATGCATTTTACTCCTTGCCTCTACATCTCCATTGTAGGAATCAATCAGTGAATCATAGATATCTGAAATAGCCTTAAGTGCAAGAGGATCTGAAAACTCAGACCTTGCTGTAGCTACATACGCTTCAATAGCATGTGTCAGTGCATCCATACCTGTATGAGCTGTTAACACTTTAGGCATAGTAAGAGGAATACTTGTATCCAAAATAGCAATATCTGGAGTGATTTCAAAATCTGCCAGTGGATATTTTATATTTGTTGAGTAATCTGTAATTACAGAAAAAGCTGTTACTTCTGTTGCTGTACCACTTGTGGATGGAATGGCAACAAATATGGCTTTCTTTCTTAATTTTGGCATTGTAAAAGGATCTTTGATATCATCAAAACTCAAATCTGGGTATTCATAAAAAACCCACATAGCTTTTGCCGCATCAATAGGAGATCCTCCGCCAATAGAAACAATAACATCTGGTTCAAATTCCTGCATAGCACTTGCCCCGCGGAATACTGTCTCAATAGACGGATCTGGCTCTACCCCTTCAAAAATCTGTATTTCAAGACCAGCTTCTTTAAGCACTTCTTCTACTTTTTGAAGAAATCCACCCTTTTTCATCGAAGTTCCACCTGTTACAATAATTGCCTTTTTATATCCTTTGAGATTTTTAAGTTCTCCTATTGCATCAGGACCAAAATAAATATCTCTTGGAAGTGTAAATCTTGCCATCATTTATTCCTCCTTTTATTATTTGAATGTATACCAAATTTAATATACATCTAATTGATTGTTAATTAATTAACTTAATACAAATTTATATTATCACCAACGCATTTGTTTTGCAATATTTTTGTTAATATTTTATCAATTTATTTTTTTCTAAAATAAGCTTACAACAAATGCAGTCAACATAAATGCCAGTACATCCCGTTACTAATTTCATTAGAAATGTAGTAATCGCAAATATACTGGCATAAAAGGAATAAATATTTGAATGACATCTAGCTACTTTAAGCCCCCTTACAAAAGGTCGGCCACACAAAAACAAACAATAAACCATTTGTTTTAAGTTAAAACATTAACAATACATCTGTGTTTTTTATTAATATTTAGTCGATATGAATTTAACTTATCCTTTTCTAATTTGATCGTCAATTATTTTCTCTGCTAACCGCTTATAGTAAGTAGCCTTTTCGGTAAGCATAATAGCTAAAAGCATACTCTCTGTATTCGCGTCACGGGGCAGCCCATTTGCCTGTATTTCTTCATTCAGCGCTTCTTTTACTACATCAACTGATACCTTAAAGCTTTCTATAGCTTTTACCTTGCAGTTTAAATAAACCTGATAGATACTGTTAAGTTTTTGAGAATCCACTTGATCATTTTTAATAATCATTCCAAATAAGTCTTTGATATCTCCAATAGTCAAAATATGTTTAAGTTCATATAGAAGAATCATTAGAATAATGTGTTCCTTGGTATATTTTTTCTTTATGGCTGGCATAAGTAGTTTATCTTTAGTATAATTATTAATCATTGTCTTGGTCAGCAGTTTATCTTCTTTATTTCTTTTAGTATGGGTAAGTCTATCCTCAAAAAGGGTAATAACTTGATCCATATACAGATCAATATTCGGAATGCCGCTAAGTTCTATACTTTCACCTAATTCTAGTTCTTCTATCATCTTACTCAAATCTCTTTCTTCCATATACACATACAGCCTCCTATCTTCCTCTATTTATCATACACAAGCCATTTTTAAAAATCAAGTAAAAATATTCTATTAACTATATTGACTTATATCTTTACGCCATGTTATATTATTAATATATCAACAAGTAGTATTTATAACTACTTAATATCGTTAGGAGATGAATATCATGAAAAACTATATCAGAGAACCTATCAATGCATTTACACACTTAATAGGTGCAGTACTTTCCCTAATAGGTACATTATTCCTTCTTATCCCTAGAAATAATATTGCCCCTTTTAGCCCAGCTTCAATCATTTCTATCCTTGTATTTGGCATCAGCCTTGTTTTACTCTATACAACCAGCGGCATCTATCATTTAGTCAATACTACAGACGCCAGACTTTTGAGACTCAAAAAGCTGGATCATTCGATGATTTTTGTCTTAATAGCAGGTTCCTATACACCCTTTTGTCTGCTTTCTTTGACAGGCGCTTGGAAATGGAGCATCATTTCTATTGTTTGGGGTTTAGCTCTTGTAGGTATTATCCTTAAAATGTTTTGGATCAACATGCCTAGATGGCTTTCCACTTTCTTCTATATCGGTATGGGGTGGATTGCCCTATTCGCACTGCAGCCCTTATACAACTCTCTTTCTTTTGGAGGTTTTTCTTTCTTAGCATTAGGAGGTATCATGTATACGGTAGGAGGTATTATCTATGGACTCAAAAAGCCTAATATTTCATCAAGCTTTGGATTTCATGAACTGTTTCACATCTTTGTCATGCTAGGAAGCGCTTGCCACTACTGGGCTGTTTTTAAATATGTGTTATAAAAATAAGCCATTCACCTAAGTGAATGGCTATATGATGCTATAGTAACGGCTCTAATTAAGCGCGTGTTACGTTTGCAGCTTGTGGTCCTCTGTTACCATCAACGATATCGAAGTTAACTTCTTGACCTTCTTCTAAAGTTTTGAAACCTTC
>JARBTY010000200.1 GCA_029239935.1 Clostridia bacterium
TAACCAGCCTCCATATCCTTTTCCTACATCTGTAATAGTTGTATTATAACATGCCCTTTAGACTTGTCAAGAATGCGGTAAAATAAGAGTTAAAAGCAATGCCCCTTTATTTTGCCGTTTGACTTAGTTATCAAATCGGTCCACCCTAAATAATTGTAAATGCTCATCCTCTTCACCTTTATAAAGATTACTTAGCATCATACCTCCCAAAATAGCAAACAAAATGCCATTTGCTCCATATCCTAAGCAATACCACAGATGTTTATGTGCTGGGTCTTGACCTATAAATCCTAAATTATCTTGTGTAGAAGCAAAAGCCCCGCAATACCCATAATCCATTTCAACAGCTTGTATATTAGGAAACATATTTTTCACTCTTTGCTCCAGTACCTTATATTTTTGCTGTGCTGTTTTTTCATCAAATATACCCGGTTCAAAAGGAATATCTTCCCCTCCTGCTAGAATTCTATTCTCATGAGTCGTCCTGAAATAATTGTAGGTTTCCTCATTATCTCTAATCAGTACTTGGTTAAACCATCCCTCAAAACTACTAACTGGTTTTGTAGCAATATTATACGTTACAGTCTTTATCCCAAAGCTTCTCTTAGTGAATCGATCTGTGTTATATCCCGTAGCAACAATAACCTTTTTTCCTTTTAGTTTATAACCATAACTTGTCAAAACTTCTACTTTTTCAGGTAAATAGGTGATGTCTACAGCTTCCGTATTCTCATATACCCTAAGCCCTGCTTTGCAGCCTACCTCTAACAATTGGTGAGTGTATTGATAAGGGTCTAGCTGGGCACCGCCTTTTTTGCCATACACGCCAGCCTTCATATCAAAACTAAAAGGGTTATTCTCCTCCGTTAACAGCTCTACATCTATTCCCGCTTGTTTCCTGATAAGGTATTCTTGTTCCATCTGCGCCGCTTCTATTTTCTTTGCGGTGTATAACAGTGTATCTTTTCTTTCATACCTACATTTATTTCCATTTTTATCAATAAATTTCTGAATTTCTTCTAGTGCTTTTAATCCTAATTTATAAGATTGTATGATGTTTTCTAAAGAAGTATAGGCTTCTAGCTCTCTGGCAGTACTATCCAGCTCATACTGCAAAAGTGCTGTAGTAATGCCTGTACTTCCATAAGCAATGCGCTCCTTTTCTATAATAATTGAAGGTATATTGGCTTTTGTGAAATAATACCCCAAAATACTCCCCGTTACTCCCCCGCCTATAATAATAACCTCTGTTTCCGTATCCTCAGTAAGATAGTCATATTGTTTGTATCCCCTATTAATGTCCGTAAACATAGGTTTTCCCTGTACATACTGTAGATTCATTCATTCCACTCCTCTGCATTCACACTAAGCTATTAGTGCATTTCCGTATAGATCAATAGTTTACACACTATTTGTTAAACTATACCTATCCTCTATTGCAGCGCAGATCATAAAAGTACTGAACAATGGGATGCTTCATCCTTATGTCTTCCTTCATATTTAAAAGTCGTTTTTTCCCAACACGCCTGTCTACCAAAGCAAAAATATTTAATAAAATATCTTCGCTTTCAAGACTTTTCTCTATAGAATCTGATAAAAAGGTATTGGCCGCAGCATAGAAATCAGACTTGTTTAAAACTGCTTGGGCCGCCAGCATTTCTTTTGCATAAAGAGATATCTTCCGGTTCCTGGCCATCACGGCCAGACGTTCCTCTGGAATTTTCCCAAAGCTGTCTTTTCTCACCGCTTCAATGTCCTCCTCGCTGACTGGAATCTGAATCTGCGGATCATTTTTCATATCCTGCTCTGTCTGATACCACTTAATCATGGTTGTTACATCGCTCATATTAAAGACTTCCTTTTTGTCTACCGTTATATAAGATCGTCCTTTTTTATCCGGCAGATAGCGGTATCCCGTGGCCCGGTATTCTACTATACCCACCAGTGCTGGACACAGGAAACTCTCTAAATTTTGTTTCATTTTACTCCAGATCATGTGTCTCTCCTTTTCGATATTTTTTATAGATTATTCTGTATACCGTTAGTCTGTTCTTTTATAAATCTTATAAAACGTTTCTTCCCGATTTTTATGACATCTTTTTCCTTAATGACTCTCTCCATGTCATCTGTTGTCAGTTTTTCACCATTTAACTGAATACCATTTTGGTTAACTAATCGCATAAACTCATTTTTGCTTTTTATAAAATCCATTTGTATCAGTTGTGACATCATATCACTTAATTTTTCTTTTCCAATCTCAATAAAAAACTCTGGAATATCATCAGGAATGGCTTTTTTCCCGAATGCCAAATCATAATAGTCCACCGCTTTCTCTGTATCCTCCACTGTATGGTAAAGGGCTGTTATGATTTTTGCTAAACGGTATTTAATATCCCGTGGATTTGTATTTTCCTCTAGTTCTGCTTTTATTTTATCGATTGCATCCGGATGCTCATCAGTAGTAAGTTCAAAATACTTGATAATAAGTCTGTCCGGAACTTCCATAACCTTTTTAAACATCACCTCTGCAGGTTCACTGACACCAATATAGTTGCCAAGGCTTTTGCTCATTTTTTCCAAACCATCTAAACCTTCAAGAATAGGCATAAAAAGAGCAATCTGCTGTTCTTGACACAGGTTTTTTTGAAGCGTTCTGCCCATCAAAACGTTGAAAGTTTGATCAGTGCCTCCAAGTTCAATATCTGCTTTTAGCTCGACAGAATCATAGGCCTGCATCAGCGGATAGAAAAATTCATGTACACCAATAGGACTCTGATTTTGATACCTTTTCTGAAAATCATCTCGTTCTAAAATTCTAGCAACGGTAGTAGTAGCAGCAAGCTTAATAACCTCTTCAAAAGTAAGCTTAGAAAGCCATTCACTATTAAAGCGTACTTCTGTTTTGGTCCTATCAAGTACTTTAAATATCTGTTCACAATAGGTTTTGGCATTTTCCTTGACCTTGTCATCTGTCAGTGGCACCCTTCCCTTGGATTTTCCAGTAGGATCTCCAATTTTCCCTGTGAAGTCCCCGATAACAATCACAACGTGGTGTCCTAAATCCTGCATCTGTTTGATCTTACGTAGTACAACCGCATGCCCTAGATGAATATCTGGTGCTGAAGGATCAAGTCCTAATTTAATGGTCAGTGGTTTGTCTTGTTTAAAGGATTTTTGAAGTTTTGACAGGAGCTCTTCTTCATTTACAAGGGTATGTACCCCTTTACAGATAATCTTGAATTGTTCCTCCGGTATTAACATATTTAACATCTCCCTGAAATATTATTTTCAATATTTGCAAGGTCTATAAGAAGGCAAAAGCAGACAATAAAAAAACTCGTCCTCTTGTTTTCAAAAGGACGAGACGACATCTCGTGTTACCACCTTAAGTTCATAAGCAACTTCCATTACTTATCTTATCAAGTACATCGCCATAAGGCAAGATACTCTAGCACGATAACGGGTGCAAATCCCCGTCGCAGCCTACTAAGTCAATCTGTTCGGTGCGAAGCTCCAAGATGTATTCACAATCATTATCCATGTACCTCTCATCACCCGGTAACTTTCTGTTTGGCATCCTGATTGCTACTCATTCTTATCGTAGCATTTAATTCTTATACTCCGAAATGTGATATACCACAAATCTTCGTTATGCAGCTATTAAATTAGCAAAATTATAACGTATAACTTATAACAAGTCAATGATTTTATAAATTGGGCTGATATTTTATGATCTCATGATAAATTCATAAAACCGATAAGGCATGTAGTCGATTGCATCATTAACCATATTATAAAATATATAATTGCCTTGTCTTTTCTTTTCAATTATTCCTGCGTTATTTAAAAGCTTTAAGTGTTTTGATATACCTGCTTCTGTTAATCTCAGCCTAATTGCCAGTCCTTGAGTCGTGTTAGGTTTCTTTCTTATTTCATAAAGTATCTTCAGACGCGTCTCATCGCCAAGTGCCTTAAATAAATTAACCAAATCAGCGGGTACTTTTTCTTTCTTTTCTTCCACTTCTACTAGCATTGTTAAATATAAAATCCCTTTTTCCTCATACATTAAAAGATGCGGACTCATGAAGCTACTTGCTGTAATTACAATCTTGCTGAGCTCACTAATGCTAAAATGATGTTCTTTATTTTTATAAAAAATGATTTCTTTTCCGTCGGATTTGATTCTTTCATGGAACTTATTAATTCTATTAAGAAGTCCTTCTTTCATGCATGCCGTAATTTCCTTTTTTATGACACGACTAAGAAAAGGCTGCAGAAAATTAATTTCATTTATAAATACCATCTGATAGTACGCTTTCATAACTTTTATAATATATGTTTTCTGATTTTTATCAATACTTTTGCTATATAGTTTGAAAATTTTATTCCATTTGTACAGATTAGCCGTTTCAAGTTCTACCAGTGCATCTAAAATACTAAGTTCCATATAAGGAGAGATTACAGCAAAATCCATTATAATAAGCCATTCATTTGTTAAGAATTTTAAATCCCTAATCTCTTCAATAAGCTTTGCCGATGTTTTTTCCGATAATGTTTCCATCCATCTCATTCTATCCAAATGATGCTCTGGATTGGATATCACATGCATAGAAGCAATCATCTCAAATAGGGGGGAAAATATAAATTCTCCTTTTATAGTTTCATTGTAGCAAAACCCAATATTCATATTCTTCTCCTAAAATAGCGTTATGTTCCCTGTAATACGCATATGCCTTTCGACAATTTTAATAATGACCATAGTAGATGTGAGTAATACAGCTATTATGAGAATAGCTAAAAGAATAAAGCCATGTATATCATATAATGAACTCCCTATCAGTACCACTCTTCTGACTGCATCAATTACATATGTTAAAGGAAATAGTAGACTAACCACTTTTGCCCATAATGGAAATAAAAAGGTCGGTACTTTTACACCAGAAAAAATTTCCATCGGCTCTTCTAGAATTGTAAACAAAAAATCTGTATCCCTCGAAAATAAAAAAAGCGCGTTTAGAAACATTCCCCAAACTACAGCCATTACTATCATAATTGTCACTACAACCATGCATGGTATAACCTGCATATAGATTACTCTACTCTTCATCACCAGTATAGAAATCGTAAATATAATCATTACAATCACACTTTCAAACAATGAAGAAACCGCATTACCAAGTAATACTGCTGCTCTATTGGCAGGTGAAAGATAAATCAGTTCAAGGGTCTGGCTGATTCTCTCAAAAGAAAAATGCCACGCCGACTGAACTAAAGCTCTAAAGAAGCTCATACACATATAACCTAATAATAAATATACTATCATATTTTCCGATGTAATGTAAGCTATCTTACTTTTTGTAAGATTAAACGACTTAAAACTGTAGTAGGTCGTGGTAAAATTTAAAAAAGGCCACAAAAACAAGGATATGTATATTGTCTTACTATAAAAATAATTTCTGTGCTGTTTATTAATTTCAGCTACAAATGTTTTTAAAAATGCAGTCACACTACGCCTCCTTTGATAACTGAATAATAGTATCCTCAAGCCTTGG
>JARBTY010000025.1 GCA_029239935.1 Clostridia bacterium
ATTGATAGACATAATCATACTCCTTTACTAAAAAGTTTATTAAAAAGAGAAGTTTTTTTGGGTACAGATTTTAACGGAAGATCGTAAGCAAATTCATCAAGTTTAATAGAGGTAATAAACTTATCACACAAAGTCATTTCAATATTATTGGCACCGTTAGGAGACAATATGATAATATCAAGACCAATTTTGTGTAATAAAGCAAGTAAAAGACTGTCATCTACGCTAAAAACATCCCGGGAATTAAGATAAAAAATGACTTTTGGAATGTGAGATGTAAAGTCATAGGAGTCAATGAGGTTAAGCAGACTGTCCTCTGCAGTAAAAATAGCAGCCATGAGTTTAATCCGTTCTTTATTGGTGATAGGAAAATTAAAGAATGAATGGTTGCCAGGGGAAAGCGTTTCTTCGATTTTATTTAAAATAAAAGACTGCAGCTCAGTTCTAAAGGTAAGCATTTTCTTATATAGGATATGCTCTTTTAAGGTATCGGCCTTAATCGTGCCGTCAGACATCAAACAAAAGGCTAAGGAATAGAGATCTTTTTGGTTATAATGCAGACTGCTAAGGTGTGGTTTTTCAAAAAAGAGTGATCGTTTAGCCTGTTTAAGCTTGTCCACCAAGTCATAATAGTCATTAATATTGTGGTAGACGCCTGAAATCTTATTTAAAAAAACAGGAGTGTAGACATCTTGAGCACTGACTCTAAAACCAGGCCTAAGGCGAGCAGGCTCGTCCCAATAAGTTAAAGTATCCTCTATAATAGCATCCAGCAACAGTGGCTTGGTAAAGCCTTGGGCAAATTGCCAAGGTCTGTAAATGCCGCTATCCTGATAAAGGGTTTCATCTAGCTGATTGGAGGCTTGTTTGGCATAGGTAGTTACCTTGTCAATGACAACTCCTTTTTGAACCCGCATCTCAAAGCTTAGGAGATCACCAGCTTCCCCTAGAGTAACCAAATCACACAAGTTGTTTTTATCAATGCGCTCTAAAGTCTTATCGTGGGAAGGATTAAAATAAACGACATCAAATCCAATGAGTGCCAGCAACATCAAAAAATAACCTTCATGAGGTTTAAGGTGTCCATAAAATAAGCACTTAGGTACTTCACTGTCAGACATATTGGTGGTCTCTAAATAAGTATTAACCCAAATCAATAGCTTAGCAATAAAATTATTTTGGATGGTTTGATTGTTGAATTTTTCATTTTGAGAGGCTAAAGTTACAACGGTGTCTAGAGCTGTTTTGACAGCATGGTTAAGAGTCGCTGAATCAGTCAGGTTGATCTCTTCATTGACAAAGTTGCCGACAGTCATAGATGTTAACTCAGATAAGATACTGCTGATGAGATCGCGGTCGTTAGGTTTTGGAATAGATTCGGTAAATAAAAGACTTTGATAAGCAGTGTTTTTAAATTTATGATTGATCAACGCCAACAAGTCATTATAAGACTGTTCTTCTGCAATACCCACTATATTACAAAAATAATTGCCGGTGCGTATATGAGAGGATTTAAATAAATCTTCGAAAATGTGAGCGGAGCGTATTATTCCCATACAAACACCTCCCTTTCTAACACTTAAGGATAAAAATACCTATTCGACGGTAGCTATCATACCAAAGTACAGAATAATACAATTGTTTATAGTATAACATTTAACAGTATGAAAATACATAAATATTTTTGTAAGCAGGAGCTTCATAAAGAGTGTAGGTTGACAATAATAGCTTTTTTTTATAATATGGTAATAGATTAAACTATAATAAAAAATTTTGAATTATTCAAATAACTTTCTGCGAGAGAATTAAGGATAAAGGATAGAGGTGTACTCGTCATTGGCAATAACTAACAGGGTAGATAAAAGTGTGCAGCACCTAAAGGCATTATAGCCCTAAATAGCTTTAGATCAAGCTGTTTAGGGCTATCTATCTTTTGGAAACGGATAGAAACTGGAAATGAAAACAAATAAAAATTCACACAAAGTATATATAAAAATGTTAAGATACAAGAGTAATAGATAGTATAAAAAGAATTGGAGTGAGACTGGGGATATGAACAACTTTGGATTAAGCGATGAAGAGGTAAAATTATCAAAAGATAAATACGGCGATAACCGACTGACAGAAGTAGAGTCAGAAGGCTTTTGGGATAAACTGAAAGATAATTTCGGGGATCCTATGATTAAGATTTTATGTGTGGCACTGCTCATCAATGTGGTATTTGCCTTTTTGGGACAGGCCCATTGGTATGAATCAGCAGGTATTGCCCTAGCGGTTATTTTAGCTACTTTTGTTTCAACATTTTCAGAGTATAGAAATGAAAATGCCTTCCAAAAGCTTCAGGATGAAGCCTCAAAAATAAAATGTAAAGTCTATAGAAATGGTGAAATTGTAGAAATTCCTACAGATGACATCGTGGTAGGGGACTGTATTTTACTACAGTCAGGAGATAAAATTCCAGCAGATGGTGTCCTGCTTAGCGGACAGCTGAAGGTAGACCAATCCGTTATTAACGGTGAGGCAAAAGAAGCACTAAAAAAAGTAATGCCTAAAGACTATACGGATGAAAAAGAAGCAATGGATTTTTTAAATGAATATAAAGTGTTCCGCGGAACAGTTGTTTGTGCAGGAAATGCAGTAATGTGTGCAGCCACTGTTGGAGACAAAACCATCTATGGACAAATCGCCAGTGAATTGCAAGGTGATGAAGACAGAGATTCTCCATTAAAGCTTAAGTTAGGCAAGCTGGCAGGAGATATAAGTAAGTTTGGATACATTGGAGGTATAGCTATTGCAGTAGCGCTGCTCTTCCAACGTATAGTGATACAAAATCAGTTTGATATCGTGCAGATAGCAGCTTATTGCTCAAATTGGATGACAGTTATCAATGATATTGTTCAGGCGGTTATTTTGGCGGTTATCATAATCGTTATGGCTGTTCCAGAAGGCCTGCCACTTATGATAGCGATTGTTTCAGCACTGAATATGAGCAAGATGCTTAAAGACAATGTACTCGTACGTAAGATTGCCGGCATAGAGACGGCCGGAAGTCTTAATATTCTCTTTAGTGACAAAACAGGGACCATCACAAAAGGTCAGTTGGAAGCCGTTGTTTTTGTAAACGGAGAAGGGCAAGAATACAAAAAGTATACAGAGGTTAAAGGCCAGCTTGGCGAACTTTTATCCCTTAGCATACACCACAATACAGATGCAGTTTTAACAGGAGAAGGGAAAAACCTCAAAGTTATAGGGGGAAATGCAACAGAAAGAGCCATCCTTGGCTTTGCAGCAGGAGTCAATAATACGTCTCATGTAACCTCTGTTAATGCCATCCCTTTCAACAGTGAAAACAAGTATTCAGCAGCCCATGTTCATGGCGATTATCATTTGACGCTTATAAAAGGCGCACCTGAACGCATTCTTGAAAAGTGTCAGTTTTATTATAATGAAAAAGGTGAAAGGGTACCTTTTGCAGGAAGTGATGCTGTAGAGCAAAAAATCAACTATCTTGCAAGTCGTGCCATAAGGGTCTTAGCACTGGCGACCTGTGAAGATGAACTCGGAGAAGAGGCTCTTCCAGAAGGAAACTGGACATTAGTTGGGGTAATCGGCATACGGGATGAAGTAAGGCCAGAATCTGTAACAGCTATTGCGGAAGTACAAAATGCTGGCGTACAAGTGGTTATGATTACAGGAGACAGAAAAGATACTGCGGTTGCTATTGCCACGGAAGCAGGGCTTTTAAAAGAAAAAACAGATATTGTTTTGACATCAGATGAATTATTAGAGCTCTCAGATCAGGAAATAAAAGATAAGCTTAAAAATATCAGAGTAGTAGCAAGGGCACTGCCTAATGATAAGAGCAGATTAGTTAGAATAGCACAGGAATGCAACCTCGTTGTAGGTATGACAGGAGATGGTGTTAATGACTCCCCAGCACTGAAAAAAGCTGATGTTGGATTTGCCATGGGAGGCGGAACAGAGGTAGCCAAAGAAGCAAGTGATATCGTTATTATGGATGATAATTTTAGTTCGATTGATAAAGCCATTCTTTATGGCAGAACCATTTTCAACAGTATTAGAAAATTTATTATCTTCCAGTTGACGATCAATGTTGCGGCGGTATTAGTTTCATTTGTATCACCGCTTCTAGGTATGGAAAATCCGTTGTCTATTACACAGATTTTATGGATAAACTTAGTTATGGATACACTGGCAGCACTGGCTTTTGGAGGAGAACCGGCACTTCAAAGATTCATGCAGGAAAAACCAAAAAGCAGAGATGAAAATATTGTTAATGGATCGATGTGGAGTTCTATTTTAACTGGAAGTATATGGGTCTTTATATTAAGTATGGTCATGTTAGTATCACCAGCGGCAGCAAGTGTTTTCCGTCAAAGTGATTCCAATATTTATGTGCTTACAGGCTATTTTACCTTCTTTATATTTGCAGCAGTATTTAATGCCTTTAATGCAAGAACCAACAAAATTAATTTATTTGACAATATAGGAAGAAACAAAGGTTTTATACAAATCATCTTACTCATAAGTGTTATTCAAATCCTCATGACCTATTTAGGCGGAGTCATCCTAAGAGGATACGGACTTACCTTTTCAGAGTGGGCGCTAGTATTAGTATTTGCAATAACGATTATTCCAATTGACTTAATGAGAAAATTAGTAGTCAGAACTTTTGTGAGAAGTCGTGCAAAAGAAGAAACACAGATTTATTCAAATGAATCTTTACAAGAATAATTCCAAATAAAAAATAAATTTAAAGGAGTGTTGAAAATGGCAATTAGTTTACAAAAAGGACAAAAAGTGGATTTGACAAAAGGAAAACCAGGCATGACAAAGTTAGTAGTAGGGCTGGGCTGGGATACCAATAAATATGACGGCGGGTTTGATTTTGACCTTGATAGTGCCGTATTTATGCTTACAGATAGTGGTAAAGTCGGCAGCGACAAAGATTTTGTTTTTTATGGCAACCCAAAGCATAACAGTGACTCTGTCGTGCATATGGGAGACAACTTAACCGGTGCAGGTGATGGGGATGATGAGCAGATTAAGATTGATTTATCCAAGGTGCCAGCCAATATTCAAAAAATTGCGTTCACAGTAACCATTCATGAAGCAGAAGCAAGAAGACAAAATTTTGGACAAATATCCAATGCGTATATTCATATTATGGATGAAAGTAAAAATGAAGAATTGATACGTTATGATTTAGGGGAGGATTTCTCTATTGAAACAGCTATTATTGTAGCAGAACTCTATAGGCATAACGGCGAGTGGAAGTTTAATGCCATAGGAAGCGGTTTTGGCGGCGGATTAGCAGCATTATGTGCCAATTTTGGTATAGATGTAGCTTAAAGATATTAAATGACAAAGAAAAATGATAAATAGGAGGAACTGACATGTCAGTAAATTTACAAAAGGGACAAAAAGTTGATTTGACTAAAGGAAACAGTAAGCTTAGACGTGTAATGATTGGTCTAGGTTGGGATGAAAGTACTAAACCCTCAGGAGGGGGGCTTGCAGGTTTATTCGGCGGGGGGAAAAAGCAAAGTGTTGATTGTGACGCCTCAGCTTTTCTTTGCGGAGCAGGCGGAAAGCTCAAAGATAAAGGAGATATCATTTATTTCGGAAATTTACAGCATACTAGCCGCTGTGTAAAACATATGGGTGACAATTTAACAGGAGCTGGTGAAGGGGACGATGAGCAAATCTGGGTAGACATCCTTGATATGCCGGAAAAATATGAAAAAATAGTTTTTGTTGTTAATATCTATCAGGCCAGAGAGCGCAAACAGCATTTCGGTATGATTAAAAATGCATTTATAAGAGTAGTTGATGCAGATACCAACCAAGAGTTATATAAATACAATCTATCAGAGAATTATGAAAACATGACAGCTATGATTTTTGGAGAAGTTTATCGCCATGGCGGTGACTGGAAATTTAATGCTATAGGTCAGGCAACTACGGATAATGGTATAGGTGAAGTAGCCAACAGGCTAGCTTAGATAGCGTATAAAATGAGGGGGTATTTGTTATGGGAGTAAACTTATCAAAAGGCCAGAGAGTGAGTCTGGATAAATCACTTTCAAGAGCCCTTATAGGGCTTGGCTGGGACACCAATAAATATGATGGCGGTTATGATTTTGACCTGGATGCAGCAGCCTTTATGCTTGGCGAAAATGGAAAGGTCTTAAATGATGAAGATTTCGTTTTTTACAATAATCTAGATGGCAGAAAAGGTGCGGTTGTCCACACAGGAGATAACCTGACGGGAGAAGGAGATGGGGATGATGAGATCATCCTGATTAACTTTACGAAGATTCCCCAGGAAGTCAAAAAGATTGCCATAACAGTAACGATTAATGATGCAGCCTCTCGCAGGCAAAACTTTGGGCAGGTTTCAAATGCTTATGTAAGAGTGGCAAAAATGGCAAGTGAAACGGATACTAGAGGTGAAGAAGTTATAAAGTTCGATTTGGTTGAAGAATTTTCAGTGGAAACGGCACTTGTGGTATGTGAGATTTACAGAAACGGAAATGATTGGAAGTTTAATGCTGTTGCAGCGGGCTATCAAGGCGGACTGGAAGCCTTATGCCGTAGTTATGGTGTCAATGTATAGGGATATAAAAAGCATTTGAAATACAAGAGGGGTCTGCTGATTCAAATAAATGGAGAGAGTGATAGAGAATACATGATAGCTATTCATACAAAAAACAGAGAACAGCTAGGAAATGAAGTAGATAAAGAATATTTGCAGTATAAGGTTGGGCCTCTTTTATACACACCTGCTCTCCATAAGACTATTGCTGAGGATATTTGCAGTAGAAAGCATGATGGTTTAAAATCAATTGCATTGTGTTTGGAGGATGCCATAGGTGACAGCAGTGTTGAAATGGCAGAAGATCAGGTCATTAGGACAATTATAAAACTGAATGAAGCCGTTTCAACTGGAGACATCAGCAGGCATGAGATGCCACTTGTTTTTATCAGAATAAGAACGCCCGAGCAGATGGAGAAATTATACCCAAGGCTGCAGGATGCCTGCTCTGTAGTTACGGGATTTATCTTGCCTAAGTTTGATTTGTCCAATGTAGAGAGCTATAAAGCCATAATAGAGAAAATGAATAGCACAAGAAGCAGCAGCAAGCTGTATATTATGCCTATATTAGAGAGTACAAGCATTATAGATATTGAAACAAGAAGCAGTACACTAACAAAACTCAAAGCGAGCCTTGAAAGCATTAAGCCCTATGTTCTTAATATCAGAGTAGGCGGCAATGATTTTTGTAATAAATTTGGCCTAAGGAGAAACTGGCATCAAACCATTCATGACATAACAGTCGTAAAAAATGCTTTAGCAGATATCATGAATGTCTTTGGACGAGATTACATTGTCTCTGCCCCTGTCTGGGAATACTTTGATAACAAAGCAAACGATGAATGGTCCAAGGGGTTAAAGAGAGAAATAGAACTTGATCAGCTTAATGGTTTTATCGGTAAAACAGCGATTCATCCATCACAGCTGCCTGTCATATTAGAAAGTATGAAGGTTGACTATGCAGACTATAGAGATGCAGACAGTGTCTTAAATTGGGAAAACCATCAGTTAGGTGTGGCCAAAAGTGAAGGTGGTACTAGAATGAATGAAGCGAAGGTACATACTAATTGGGCCAAAAAAATACTGATACTTGCTGAAATCTACGGCATAAAAGATGACGAAGGAAGCTATGGAAAATAGGGAAATAGCAGAGGACTAAGACAATGGATATAATAGAAAACAAAACTAGTTTTGTAGAAAAAGAAGTACTTATGCTTGCTGGAAGAGAAAACAATTCTAGGAGAAGTTATGTGGTTGTCAACCGCCTGCAGGCAAAACATGTGCCCGTTTCACCGGAAAAGACGGTACAGCTCTTTAATCAGCTGGGAGAACTGATTAAAGAGGCTTATCCAAATGAAACCATATTGATGATTGGTTTTGCAGAAACAGCAACCGCTATTGGCGCCTATGTTGCAGAAGTATTGGGCGGACAGAGCTACTATCTGCATACGACTAGAGAAGAAATTAAAGAGGTTCAAAAACTCGTGGAGTTTTGCGAGGAACATAGTCATGCAACAGAGCAGATATTATACTGCAAAAATTGGCCTCAAATAAAAGAGCAGATCGATCGGATTGTGTTTGTGGAGGATGAAGTGACCACTGGCAAAACGATACTGAATTTTGTTAAAGCACTAAAAGATGATGGGCTTATTGACAGCTCCATGAAGTTAGCTGTAGCCTCTGTTGTAAACGGCATGGATGAAACAAGTATAGAGCGTTTTAGAAGCCAAGGCATTGAATGGCATTATCTTTTAAAACTGAGGACAGAGCACATTGAAGAGCAGCTTTTGAAAATAGATCAGGCTGAAGTAGATGAGGTATATGATGAGTGGGATCTACCTACTTTTGAAATCAAAAAGATTTCAGGGAAAACTAATCCTCGTGTCGGTGTACCTGTCACGGCTTATGTAGAGAAATGTGACCTGCTAGCAGACCAAATCATTCAAGCTATTGGAAAGCCTCATCTAGCTGGGAAAAAAGTATTGGTCATGGGAACCGAAGAATTTATGTATCCGGCCATAAAGGCAGCAGAAAAAATGCTTAAAGAATGTGAAGTGCACAGCATCAGAACCCATTCCACTACAAGAAGTCCGATACTACCCTTTGACCACAAGGACTACCCTCTGAAAAGCAGATATGCGCTGACAAGCTTTTATAGTGATACAAGACAAACTTATATCTATAATTTGGCACAATACGACTATGCCGTTATTTTGACCGATGCTAACGAGAGCACCTCAGGATTTGGTGAACTATGTAAAGCTTTGGCTCATAAGGGCTGTGACACTATTATGCTGATAAAGTGGGTGGAATAGATGCAGACATCATACTTTAAAGAAGATGTTATTCTATTACTAAAAGATATATCAGGATTGGTAGAACCGCTTCCCACGAAAGAAAGAGAAAGGCTTATTCAGCAGGGAAGACACTACTGTGAAATGCTTCCTATAGAATATTTACCTTCTGAAAGGTATATGAAGGCATACCAAGAGGCGCTTTTAAACTATGGAAAGATGACCGCCCATGCAGTAGGCTCCGTAGCAGAAAAAATACTAAAAGCAAAAGGCCCCTCGGTAGTATTGGTGTCTCTTGCAAGAGCTGGCACGCCGATAGGCATACTCATTAAAAGGTATTTAAAAAACAAATATAACTTAGAAGTGCCGCACTATACCTTATCTATTATCAGGGGCAGGGGAATTGACCATCAAGCAATGAAGTATATGCTAGAAGCCCATGAAGCGAAAGACCTGCAATTTGTAGATGCATGGACAGGCAAAGGGGCTATTCTTGGAGAACTAAAAAAACAAGTATCACAGTATGAAGATGTCTCAGACAGTCTGGCGGTACTTGCAGATCCGGCCCACGTTACCCAGTTGTATGGGACGCAAGAAGATTTTTTAATTCCAAACGCATGTCTTAATGCGACGGTATCAGGACTTATTAGCAGAACCTTTCTAAGGGATGATATTATTGGTAAAGATGATTTTCATGGCGCTGTCTTTTATAAAGATCTCCTAAACGAAGATAAATCTTACGAATTTATTGATACCATAGAAAGAAATATGGTGTATGAAGACTCTTATTATAAAGAAGAGCCTTCCCAAAAAACACTAACGGGGTTAGAGGAAGTGAAAGACATTGCCAAGGTATTTGGAATAGAAAATATAAACTTGATAAAACCTGGTATCGGGGAAACGACTCGGGTACTCCTAAGAAGAGTACCCGATGTCGTGCTGGTAAGGGACATCAAGGATAAATGTCATATTGATCATATCATAAGGCTGGCAGAGGAAAAAGATGTTAAGGTTATGGAGTATCCTTTGAAGAACTACCGAGCGTGTGGCATTATTAAAACACTTTCTCCAGATTTATAAGAAAAGGGGCAGGATATGATACTATTTGCTTGTGATCTCGACAATACGCTCATTCATTCTTATAAAAGGGCAGCCAAAGACGATGTGTGTGTAGAAAGTAAAGAAGATAAAAAGTTGTCATTCATGACACCAGAGTCTTATGAGGCTCTGCAGAAGATAGCAGAGCAAGTGGAGTTCGTACCTACGACAACAAGGAGTATGGAGCAGTATAGACGTATCAAGCTTTTGCAGAATAAGTATCCCCAATATGCACTTGTAAGCAATGGGGGGATATTGCTAGTAAATGATCAAGTAGACGAGGAATGGCTAAGCGGCTCTAAAAAAATGATTCAAGATACATATAGTGAGATGGAAAAGGGCATGAAGGCTTTAGAAGAAGACATTCATGTTAATTTTGAAGTAAGGCTGGTGGATGAACTATTTGTGTTTACAAAAACTCAAAATGTTTCTGAAACAGCAAAAAACCTTAAGTATATCTTAGATGAAGAGCGAGTGGATGTATTAAACCATGGAGAAAAAATTTATATTGTTCCTAGGCTTCTTACTAAGGGAGTGGCTGTAAAAAGACTTAAAGACAGACTTGAAAAAAAGTATATGATTTGTGCAGGAGACAGTGAATTTGATGTTTCCATGTTAAAAGCATCGGATCTTGCTATAGTGCCAAGTGAGGACTTTAAGGAGCGGTTTTTAAAGACCCATACGGACGTAGTCCATCAGACTTTAAAGGATAAAGGTTTTGCGCAGCTGGTATTGGAGACGGTGATAGCACAGATTGCCTGTACTAAATAACAATTTTATATTGCTTTTTTTTAGGTTGGATGATAAAATGATTAGTATCATTAGTTAGAATATTAAGTTTTCGATGGACAATTTTAAATAGTATTATTATAAGTATTTTTTGTTTAATACGCTTGGAAACAATGATCAATTTCCTTATTTGGGCACCTTGGAATTTGGGAGTTAATGGTGCAACCTGCCAGCAATTAATTATTTAATTGTTGTTTTTTTTTGTGGAACTTTGGGGAGGTATGGGTGGTGAAAGTGTTAAGTGGAGATGATAGGGGATGAATGAAGAGATATCAAAAGAGGATGCATTAAAGGTTTTTTTTGATAAAGGGATAGATCAATCAGCCAGCATTCTTTCAGAAATTATTAATAAAAAGATATCGCTTAGTGTGTCAGATGTAAGGGTGTTAGACTTTAAATACAGTAAATATGAACTGAAGAGCTATATGAACAATGTCATAAATGGCACCATCATGGGGTCTTCTATTTCCTTTAATGAAAATAGTCAAGGAAAGGCCAATTTGGTTTTTCCGGCGGGTAAGATGAGAGAGTTTATTAATCTCTGCCTGCAGGAAGAGGATGAAGATTACTACCAGGACTTAAAATTTACAGATATAGATTTTGATGTCATTAAAGAGGTAGGAAATATCGTCTTAAATTCAATCATTGGGGAGATAGGCAGATGCACTGCTATAAAGTTTGAGTATACTTTGCCGGAGATGAGAATCTTTAATGAGATAGATATAGAAAATATTATAGGGAATAAGGAGTATACTCATATTCTTATGTTATATATCACCTTTAGCATAGAGGATTTTGAGATAGAAGGAGCTATTATTATCAATTTGACGCTAAAGACTTTGGATGAAATATTAGAGAAGATCTATGTGAAGGAAGATGGTCTAAATGGACAAGATATTGCATCATTCATTAGATTATATTAATGAAGGTATCGTAATATTAAATGAGAGTCTGCAAGTGATATATGTCAATAAGTACATGGCTTATTTGACAGGGATAAGCTTAGAAAATATGTTGAATTTTAGTTTATATGAAATACTGCCAAGCTTAAATAAAAAATACTTTATAAACTCAATGGAAAGTGTGACAGAGAGCGGATGTAAGATGTTTCTAAGTGCGGCGCTCCATAAAGAACTAGCTATCAATGGACATCGGTTGAATTTAAAGATTAGCAAGGCTAGTACGCCGGACGGAGCGGTGATTCTTTTTGAATTTGTGGATGTGACCAGTCAATTTTTTCGCATTAATCAGCTTAAAGAATGTGTTACAGAGCTGCACCAACTCAATAAGAAATTAAAAGAAAGAGAAAAGGTTATCAAAAAGTTGGCGTATTACGACAAGCTGACAGGGGTAGCTAACCGCACATTATTTTATAAGCTGAGTGAAACAATATTAGAAAGAATGAAAAAAAATGATAGTTTGTTAGGATTGATGTTCATTGATGTTGATAAGTTTAAGGCGATAAATGATACTTATGGTCATGAAATAGGAGACCGGGTGCTTGTCAGGGTTGCCAACATATTAAAAGACGCTACCAGAGAAAACGATGTGGTAGCTAGATATGGCGGAGATGAATTTTTAATATTGCTCCCAAATGTGAAGGATTTTGAGAACTATAAGGGGATAGTAAACCGAATCATCAACACCAAAAACAATGTCATTGTCTATGGCACAAAGCAAATTGATATATCCTTAAGCATTGGGGTAAGCTTTTATCCCAGTGATGCACGGAGTATTGACGAACTAATCGTGAAGGCTGACAAGGCCATGTATGTTGCCAAAAACAAGTCAGGAACAGATAATTATTTCTATACATAAACACGTAAATATATAGATACATCAATACATAAAATGCATGAATAGGTGACGTATCAATAATAAAGGTATGAGGAAAAGCACTGGTAGCGCTTTCCCCATACCTTATTTGTTTGTCAGTGATTTGACGCATTCAGTTAAAATAACCATGCCCTTTTGGATATCATCAATGCTGCAAGCAGCAAAACTAAGGCGGATATACCGATCCTTTAAATGGTCTAAATGTGAAAAAAAGATGGGAGAAGGTAAAATAAGAAGACCTTTTTTATAGCACGCTTGATATAAACTTTCAGAGGACATATAAGGCGGCAGACGGAGCCAAAAGCAAAGGCCGCCTCCTGGTTTTTCAAACTGGAGTCCATAAGCTTTCAGAAGGTCAAGTTTGGCGAGCATGTATTCATATTTTCCTCTATAAATCTCCTGCATATAGTGGATATGTTCGTGCCACTTGCCTTTTGTGAAATACAGTTCCAAGGCTCTTTGCATAAGGCCGGAAGAAGAAATGTCGGTCGTTTGTTTGGTCTTGGTAAAATCTGTTAAAAGCATCCTAGGAATAATTAGAAAACCCATACGAAGGCCTGGCATCAGCAGCTTAGAAAAGCTTTTAAGGTAAATCACTCTGTCCATTTTATCTAAAGCCTTGAGGGACAGATCATGCCCATTGCCATAATTCAGCTCATACATAGAGTCTTCTTCTAGGATGAAAAAATTGTATTTATCAGCCAGGGCTAAAAGTCCTAAAAGCGTTTCTTTGCTGTAACAGATAGTGGTCGGGTTTTGATAGCTGGGCATCACATAGACAATCTTAGGTTTGCAGATTTTAACCTTTTTTTCTAATTCGATAAGGTTAATACCTTCATGATTTAACTTAACAGGAACAATGCGGCATCCCCTGGATTTAAAGACTTCTACAGCACCGCTGTAAGTGGGGTTTTCTGTAACAACGGTATCACCGGCATATAATAAGCTTTTGGCAATGATATCAATGCCTTGCTGAGCACCGGATACAATCTGTAGAAGATCCTTGTCTGTATCAATGCTGTAAGTTGTTTTTAAAAACTCTGTAAGCACAGCCCTAAGGGGCTCAAAGCCATTGCTTTCTTGATAGCCAAAGGCAAAGCCTTTATCACGGTCGATTACTTCCACTAGATATTGCTTGAAGGTTTCTGTAGGGAAAATACTAGGATGAGGGGAAGCACTTGAAAAGTTAATCAAGGCGTCAGAAACATCCGAAGCAGTGTTAGCAGATACCAGAGACTGCTCGGTGCCCTGCTTTGAAATGTAAAAGCCGCTGCCTTGCTTTGAAGTCACATAGCCAGAGACCTCCAGCTGCTTATAAGCATTGATAACCGTTACATTATTGACGCCTAATTCCTTGGCAAAGGTTCTGATAGGCGGCAGTTTTTCACCAAAAGTTAATGGATTAGCGAGGATAAGTTCCTTGAGATAATGAAAGAGCTGTGCATACAGAGGTTCAGTGCTGGCATGATCGAATTGTAGCGGTACAATATGCATTTTAGTAGACACTCCTTTAGTTAATATTGACTGGAGATAATGATTATGCAAAAATACAATCATTAATCATTATAAATATGATAATTGTTACGATACAACGAGTATACAAGATAAGATGCTAACTGTAAACTATAAAAATGAAGAGCCATTTAGCTTATAACAGGGTAGTAAAGAATAAGACATACATGGTATGATAAACCATATTAATAGTGGTTACTATAGTACATAAGCTATGTAGTTAAGTTAAGATGGAGAAAGTAATAGGTGAACAACATGATAGATAAACAAAAAGTAGTAGAAGGCATAAAATTGATTATAGAGGCAATCGGTGAAGATCCTAGAAGAGAAGGGCTTATAGAAACTCCGGAGCGGGTAGCTAAGATGTTTGAGGAGATCTTTGAAGGAATTGGACAAAATGCCGAGGAGCATTTAAGTAAGGTATTTACAGTCAAAAATGATGACATTGTGATAGAAAGGGATATTACTTTTTATTCCATGTGTGAGCATCATCTATTGCCCTTTTATGGGAAGGCGCACATTGCGTACATTCCAAATGGCAAAGTGGCTGGCTTATCCAAGCTGGCACGAACAGTAGATACCTATGCCAAAAGGCCACAGCTGCAGGAACAGCTGACCTCACAAATAGGCGAGGCACTGATGACCTATCTAGGAGCAAAAGGCGTTATGGTCATCCTCGAGGCAGAGCATATGTGCATGAGTATGAGAGGCATTAAAAAGCCAGGAAGCAAAACGGTTACGATGATGTCGGGCGGAATCGTGCAGGAGGATAGGGCGCTCAGGCAAGAACTGTATGCACTCCTTACCATGAGTCATAAAGGCTAAAGGAGGCGGCGATGGAACGATTTAATAAGCTTATAGCAGATGAGGTCTATTTAAGCTATTCGGAGAAAAATACAGCGTGTGAAAAAACACGGATATTCTGTAGGCATGACAGTGAACACTTTTTAGATACTGCCAGAATTGGTTATATATTGGCCTTAGAAGAAGGGAAAAAATTCTCTAAAGAGGTGATTTATACCTGTGCTTTTTTGCATGACATCGGAAGATGGCAGCAGTATACAGAAGGCATCCCCCATGAAAAAGCTTCTCATCAGCTGGCTATGCCGCTACTTCAAAAATATGGTTTTACGCTTCAAGAGCAAAAAGATATTTTGGAAGGAATTTTGGGGCACCGCAAAGGCGCAGAAAAAGGACTGGGTAAGCTGATGTATAAGAGTGACAAGCTTTCAAGGCGGTGCTATAGCTGCAGGGCAGAAAGTCAATGTGACTGGTCACCTAAAAAGAAAAATAAAACACTTATTTATTAGGAAAATAAGGAGACAAAACCATGTTAATTGGAAACAAGAAGTTTGATTTAGAGAACAAGACCTATATTATGGGTATTTTAAATGTGACCCCAGACTCTTTTTCGGATGGAGGCAGATTTAATACAAAGGATAGGGCTTTAAAACACGCCCAGCAGCTGCTAGAAGAGGGAGCGGATATCTTGGACATTGGGGGAGAATCTACAAGACCTAACTTTACCCCAGTTGGGGCGCAAGAGGAAATTGAGCGGGTTGTTCCAGTCATTGAAGCCATCAGAGAAAGATTTGATACTGTGCTGTCTATTGATACCTATAAAGCTTCAGTGGCTCAAAAGGCCTTAGAGGCAGGGGCTCATATGATTAATGATGTATGGGGATTTAAAAAAGATCAAAATATGGCAAAAGTTGCGGCGGCTTTTAATGTGCCTTGTGTATTGATGCATAATAGAGAAGTCGCAGTCTATGAACAGTTCATAGAGGAGCTATGTGAGGATTTAACGGCTTCTATCAACATAGCCTGTGAGGCAGGGGTGAAAAAGGGACATATTATCTTAGATCCCGGTATTGGGTTTGCAAAGAGCTACGAACAAAATCTACAGGCGATGCAGCACTTAGAAAAGCTATGTCAGATGGGCTTTCCAGTACTGCTGGGTACTTCAAAAAAGTCTATGATAGGGCTGACGCTTGATCTGCCGGTGGAAGAACGGCTGGAGGGAACCCTTGCGACAACTGTTATGGGTATTATAAAGGGCTGCAGACTGATAAGAGTACACGATGTGAGAGCAAATAAAAGAGCGGCAGTTATGACGGATGCCATGATAAGGGGGAGCAAGAACTGATGGATCATATCACAATACAAGACTTAGAAGTCTTTGCACACCACGGTGTATTTGAAGAAGAAAAACGCTTAGGTCAGAAATTTCTTATTTCGATGGTGCTTACCCTTGATTTGAGAGCAGCAGCGCTGTCAGGGGATTTAAAGCAGAGTGTACATTACGGGCAGCTTTGTGAGAAAGTAGAAGCGTTCTTTAAAGAAACAACGTATGATTTGATTGAAACGGCGGCTGAAAAAGTAGCAGAGTTTGTTTTGCTAGAGTATCCGATGGTTCAGACAGTTAAGGTCAGGGTCAAAAAGCCTTGGGCGCCTATTCTAAAAAGCCTTGAGTTTGTCTCAGTAGAGATTGTAAGAGAGTGGCACACCGCTTACATTGCACTGGGCTCTAATATGGGGGATAAAGAAGATTATTTAAAGCAGGCACTGGCGTGTCTGGAAGAACATCCAGGTATTAGTGTCAAAAAATGTTCTTCTTTTCTGGAGACACAACCGTGGGGGTATGTAGACCAAGAGAACTTCTTAAATGCAGTGGCTGCTGTCAGAACCTTGCTTTCACCCATAGAACTAATGAGTGAGCTTTTGCGTATTGAAAAAGTATTGGGACGAGAGAGAAGTATCAAATGGGGACCGAGGACCATTGACTTGGACGTGCTTTTGTATGATGACTATGTAACAGAGGACGAGTTTATTACCTTACCTCACCCAAGAATGACAGAGAGAGCTTTTGTACTGCAGCCACTATGTGAGATTGCACCGATGCTTGTCCATCCGCTTCTCAAACAAAGAATGTATCAGCTGCTTGAGGAGCTTGGAAAAGATAAATAATATAAAATCCTATTTAATGACAGAACGTTTTATCTGTAGATTGAATAGGATTTTATTTTTGAAAAGCTATAAAGTGAAATAAATGAAATATAAAACTAAATAATAAGTTCGCTTTTTGAAGAGTTAATAAAGACAATAGAAAAAGTAAAAAGTCTTAGGACCTTTACCAATAGTTTTTAAACCAATGATTTTTTATAATAAAATCAAACTTTAAAAACATAGAAAGCAAGGTGACTGATATGAATTTCGTACCAAGAGGGATTATTCCACCAGTTGTTACCCCATTAACGAATGACGGGCAAGTAAATGAAGAAGTATTAAGACAGCTTATTAATCATTTCATAAACACAGGAGTACATGGGCTTTTTCCATTAGGAACAACAGGTGAGTTTTATGCCTTTAGTAATGAGGAATATAGAAGAATATTAGAGATTACTGTAGAAGAAACAAAGGGTCGTGTTCCTGTATATGGAGGGGCCAATCATATTACAACCAGAGGTGTTATTGAGATGGTTAAAATATGTGAGGAAGTGGGTGTTGATGCAGTTTCTGTTCTTACACCAATGTTTGTATCTCAGACACAAAGTGAAGTATACAACTACTTTGAAACCATTGCAAACAGTACTAAGTTGCCTATTATTTTATACAACAACAAGCCAAAAACAAATGTAACCATTGAGCCTATTACAGTAGCGAAGCTAGCAAAGATTGATAATATTGTAGCTGTAAAAGATAGCACAGGAGATATGACGAACTCAGCGGAATATATCAGATTAACCCGTGACAATGATAATTTTCATGTGTTGTTGGGTAGAGATACATTAATTCATGCGGGACTATGCTATGGAGCAACTGGCGCTATCGCATCTTGTGCCAACGTAGCACCTAAGATTGCAGTAGACATTTATAATAAATACATTGAAGGAGATCTGAAAGGATCCCTAGAGGCACAATTCACTTTAGCACCACTTCGTATTGCGTGTAATATGGGAACTTTCCCAGCAGTTATCAAGGAAGGGTTAACTCAACAAGGTTTTAACGTAGGCAAATGTTTAGAACCTATTGCAGAGCTTACACAAGAAGAAAAAGGTAAATTAACGGCAGTGCTAAAAGAAATGAAACTCATCTAATGGATAGTAAAAGGGATTAAAATACTTCATAAAATGACTGGTGGAGGTGGAAAATATGTTTTATAAAGTGGTTGAAGATACGATTGTCATACGACTTGAGAAAAATGAAGATGTCATTGAAGCTGTTGAAAAGATATGTGAACAAGAGCATGTGACACTAGGGTATGTAACAGGTATAGGTGCGGTTAATCATGTTGTTATGGGTTTGTTTGCAACAGAAGAGCAAAAATACTATACCAAAGAATATCGTGGAGACTTTGAAATAGCGGCACTTGTTGGTAATATTACGACACAGAAGAGTAAGATATATTCGCACCTTCATATTACCATTACTAACTCAGTTGAAGAAGTCGTTTATGGAGGACATCTCAATAAAGCAATAGTAAGTGCAACAGCAGAGATTTTTATCAAAACCTTAAAAGGTGTTGTTGAAAGAGAATTTAGTGATGAAATAGGCCTCAATCTAATGTGCCTATAATTGATAAATAGAAAGACTGATTTGAATGGTTTAACATCAAATCAGTCTTTTTTTATAGGTATAATAAAGGAAATGTAGAGGTATACAAAACATGGTAAAAAAGCTACAATATAAAGACAAATACTATAAAGGGGATGGCGCGTGTATGAAAAATACTGCATTTATATTTCCTAAACAAGAAATGCTGCAGCAGGCACAGGAGGTTTTGGCAGAAGAAGAATTGGAAGTGCATACCTTAAGAGTTGCTAAAACAGCTGATGTGGTGAATGAAGCAAGAAACCTTATAGCAGAAGGTGTCGATATTATTGTAGCGAGAGGTCTTCAGGCCTCTTTGATTAAAAGAAATACGAATGTACCCGTAGTAGAAATTAGTATGACCGGCCAAGAGATGGGGCTTCTTATCGTAAAGGCCAAAAAGATGCTGCAAAAGTCAAAGCCTAAAATAGGGGTTGTTGGATTTCCAAATATGTTTTGTGATATGACTTATTTTAATGAAGTTTTTGATATAGAGCTTTCCCAATATCTTATTGAAGAAAACAGCGCAACACAAGTGGCAGTTAATAAGGCTAGTGAGGATAGGGTTGATTTAATAATTGGTGGTTATGCAGCTGTAATGGCATCTCATTTGATAGGTATTCCGGCTCTTTTTTTAGATGCCACAAAAGATTCAATCAGACAGGCTGTACACATGGCAAAGAATATGAACTATGCTAAAGATATTGAAAAAAAATACCATGCACATATGGAAACGCTGGTGGGATATTCCTTTAGCGGTATTTTACAGCTCAATCAACAGGGTATTATTATAACGGCTAATAGGTTAATGGAAGAAATATTAAACAAACGGTCTGAGGAAATTATAGGAGAGCATGCAAAAGATATTTTAGAAGAAGTGGACTTTCAAAATATAGAAGATGTTTTAAATGCAAAAAAAGAAAGTTATTCTTCTTTCTTGAGGATTAAAAATAATACAGTGATTGTGATGATTGTGCCCATTAATGTGGAGCATGCGATTGAGGGAGCTATTGTATCTTTCCATAAGGTCCAAAAACTAGAGCAAGCAGATTCTAAGACATTACGGGAAATGTATCTTCATGGTTATGTGGCTCATGGGAATTTCAATCACATTTTGCGGCAGTCCAAGATGGTCAAGGAAACCATAGAACTAGCTAAGTTATTTGCTCAGACTTCAAATCCCTTACTTATTTATGGCGAAACGGGAACAGAGAAAGAACTTTTTGCGCAAAGTATTCACAATAATAGTGCCAGGAAAAATGCACCTTTTATTTCCATCAACTGTAATGGGATGAGTGAAATGATGCAGTCAGATGTTTTATTTGGCAGCAGCGTATCTGGTGGGGGCTTGGAAAAAAGAAAGGGTGCACTAGAAATAGGCAACTATGGTACAGTTTTGATTCATGATATAGAAGACCTAACTTCTCATTGCCAGTACCGTTTGTTTAAAGCTATCAAATATAAGATGCTTATTCAAAATGACATTGAAAAGACGATGACTTTAGATGTAAAGATTATAGCCACTAGCAAGATGAATTTATCTGTACTTGTTAAAAAAGGATTGTTCAGAGAAGATCTGTATTATGTACTTGGAGCATTATCTTTTGAAATTCCCCCTTTAAGAAAGACGCAAGAGGATATTAGCGTGTTATTCGATAAATATGTAAAAGAGTATACTGCGCAATATTCAAGGTATGTTGTTTTAACTGCTGGCGCAAAAGAAATGGTCTATGCGTATCCTTGGGAAGGCAATCTGCTTCAATTAGAGAGCTTTTGTGAACGACTGGTACTCACAGCCCCTAGGAGAACTGTAGATGAAAATTTCGTGCGATACCTTTTGGGGCAGCTGTATCCCATTATTCGTCAGATTAAAGATCAGGAAAAGATAGTGGTCTATAAGGCGCCGGAAGGCGCGGCTATTGCAGAACTTTTAGAGAAGTATAATGGGAATAGAGAGCAGGTAGCTAAAGAACTTAATATTAGTAAAACTACTTTATGGCGGCATATGAAAAAGTATGGTGTGTCTGGTAAATATGATGTATAGGTAAAAGCGAATGCTTTGAATAGAATTATTTAAATATATTTTTTGATTCACTAATAGAAGAGTTATACAAGTTAAAATCCAGTCACTCATCCTTGAAGATATTTCAGGATAAGTGGCTTTTTATTTACTGCAAGTACTGCTGATTGGACCAATAGTTTTTGGCAAGATTAATAAAGTCACGGGCAACGCAGCTTAAATAACTGTCCTTTTTGTAGCTGACTGCCACATCCCAAGAGGGCTTTTGTGGCAGAGAAAAACAAATCATATTATCCCGGCCTTGGGTATAATAACGGGGAATGAGACCGCAGCAAAGTTTAGACTCCACCATGGTGATGATAGTACTGGTACTAGAGGTTTCAAATAATACCCGTGGAGCAAAACCGGATTTTTCAAAGACTTCGTCTACAACATCACGGCTAGTAGATTCTTTATACATCAAAACAAAAGGGTCATCTTTCAGTTCGGAGATATCAAGTGTTGATAAAGGTTCACCAGGTGGACTTGCTAAATGACTTAAATGATGATTTTTAGGAATAGCTAAGAGGAATTCTTCGGAATGAATCTTAATATACGCATCGTTTGTTTTATGCTTGTCACATAAGGTCATAAAAGCAATATCCAGATCGCCTTGAGAAACAAGCTGTTGTTGTTTTTTGACACTCATTTCTATGGGTTCTACCACGATGTGAGGGTATAAACGATGAAAGGTAGGATATACCGAAGTAAACATAACAATACCTCTCCCGGGAGTAAGGCCCACTGATAAATGTCCTTTTTTAGTATCTGCTATGTCATTAATAATACGATAAGTTTCCCTTTTAATTCTTAAAATTTCTTGAGCGTTTTTGATATAGATTTCACCGGCTTTGGTCGGACGCCAATTTGTTCGTGAACGATGAAAGAGCTGGGCGCCCAATTCTTTTTCTAATTTAAGCAATTGCTGATTAAGAGCAGACTGAGTGATAAAAAGTTTTTCAGCAGCATGAGTAATATTACATTCCTCGGCAATCTTAATGATATATTCTAATTGCTTTGACTCCATAAACAATCTCCTTTGCTCTAAAAAAAATTAATTAAAAGCTTTAAAAGTATAAAATTAATTAATGACTCTCTTAATTTATTTATATAACAAAACATTCCTGTATGCAAGGAATATAACAATAATCAATAAATAAAAGACATATCTATGAAAGAACTCTTAATTATTTTAATATAAATATAATTATTATGAATTTTACTTATGGATAATTTTTATATATAATAAAGGCATGAGCTGAAAAAAATATACATAAATGATAAAAGATTAAATTTAAGCTAGCCAAAAAGTCGACTAGAGTAAAAATATGTTATTATACCGGATAATCAATATGACAAATAAATAACAAAAATAACCTAGAAATAAAGGCTGAAAGGAAGATTGATGATGACCCCAACTATTACAAGTATGGACGTTTATCCTGTTGCAGGTAAGGATTGTATGTTGCTTAATTTAAGCGGAGCCCATGCTCCGTATTTTACAAGAAATGTAGTTATTTTAAAAGACAATACAGGACAAATAGGTGTAGGAGAAGTTCCGGGAGGTGCTAAGATTACTGAGGCTTTGGAAGCCTGTAAAAACTTAGTGTTGGGAACCAGTATTGGAGAGTATAAAAATACACTGCTTAAAGTTAAAGCGGAGCTAGAGAAAAAGGGAGAGGAAGATACAAGAGGTAATCAGACCTTTGACCTTAGGATTGGTGTTCATGTTTTGACAGCTATTGAAGCACCACTTTTA
>JARBTY010000201.1 GCA_029239935.1 Clostridia bacterium
CACCCCAGAACCTGCAATGGCTGAAAAATCCTTGGTATTTTCTTTGGATACTTCATATTGTTTAATATTTTGTGTTTGTTCTACAAAGGTAAAAAAAGCTGAACTTATTTTGCTTTTTGTAGCTTGTTGCAGCTGCAGCCGTTGCTTGAGTGCGCCTCCAAGCTCTTCTATTAATCCTTGAGAAAATATACCTGAAAAAATAAACTCGATATTAGACTCTCTTAACTTCTTTTGAAGTTCATATATTGTATTTTCCAATATGCTGGCCTCCCCTTTTTGATGTAATGTTTTAATAAACCTTCATTTTTTTTATAATTCTTTCCATTAATTATACAACAATTCCCATAAAAAAACATCTTTTATGGTATATAAAAAACGAGGCTGTCGCACTAAGGAATTTACATACAATATATTGTGCTAATTTAAAATCAGCACAATATATTGTAGTATTTATTCTTAATGCGACAGCCCCGCTTCTAAACTTTATCAACAAACGAATTGATAGATTTCTATACTATTAAAGTTTAAAGGCACTCACCTTTTCTTTGAGTTTTCCTGCAAGACTCTTCAAATCTTGTGCATGAGATACAATCTCATCTACACTGGCTAACTGTTCTTCAGTTGCTGCTGATACTTCTTCAGTTGCTGCTGAATTCTCTTCAGTAGAAACAGAGAGGGTTTCTAAAATACCTACTATCTCATTTTTTTCATTTTCCATCTCAACACTATAGCCTTTAATATCTTGTATGTCTTTTGTAATAACTTTTATCGCATTTAGTATTTGATCAAAGATATACTTAGCTTCTGCTACTGCATCACTTTGCTCCTTAGCTATCAGCTTGCCTTCTTCCATCGCTGCCACAGCCGCCTTAGCTCTGTTTTGTACATCATTAATTAACTCTTTAACCTTTGCAGTAGACAATGCAGATTGCGTAGCTAGCTTTCTTACCTCTTCTGCAACAACTGCAAATCCTCTTCCCTGCTCTCCTGCTCTGGCAGCTTCTATAGCCGCATTTAAAGATAACAGATTCGTCTGCTCTGAGATCTGACTAATAGCTTCCGCTATAGCCCCAATCTCAACAGCACTTCTATCTACCTCTGTTATGATTGCACTGGCATTTTCAGTCGCTCTGCTGTTCTGCTGTGCACTGTTCGAAAGAACTCTTACAGCATCCAGTCCCTTAGTACTGATGCTGCTTGCCGTTGCTGCACCTTCATCGGCTTTTATAGTAAGTTTTGTAACCAGGTCTATTCGCTCTGATAAATTTTTGACCCGCATAACTCCCTGTTCTGTCTCCTGTGCCTGTTCACTGGAACTTTTTGCAATTTCACCCACTGAAAGGGCCACTTCATTAATAGCGGAGGTGTTTTCATCCACCACATTCTTCAGCACTTCTGAAGAATTTAATACAATCTCTGCTGAGTCTTTTACTGAACTTATTAAACTACTAATGCTTTCTACCATCTTACTAAAAGAAGCATTAAGCCGACCAATTTCATCCGTATTTTTTATACCTAAGTCCTGCAGATCCAAGTTACCTGAAGCAACAATATCTACAGCTTTCCCAAGTTTCTTAATCGGAACGGCTATATGTCTGGCGAATAGAATAATAACTGCTGTCCCCAAAACCAGCACTGCTGATAAGACGATAAGCATGGTATTAAATATCTTATTGGAGCCCCCATTAAAATCATTCATATAAGTACCAGCACTCACTACCCATCCCCAATGCGGATCTGTCTTCTGATAAGTTATCTTATTAGATATTTCATCCGAGTTTGGTAGGGTCCACCAATATGTCAGATAACCGCCTCCATCATTACCTATTCGGATCTGCTCCTTAACAAAATAGGCACCGTCTTTTTTATCCTGAACATCTAGTACACTTTGTCCCTCCAAGCTAGGATGAGCGGCTTCAATCCCTTCTTGGGTATACGCCAGCAGATAACCGCTTTTCCCAAGACTTAAGTTCTTGTTAATAGGCCTGGTTCCATCTGCTTCCTTTTTTCCCAGCATATATTCTCTAACCTTTTCTTCTGCTTCCTCAATAGTGAGTTTGCCTTCATCTACAAGTGTTTGGTTTTGTTCAATAACATTCAAAGTCATTTCTACACTATTTTTTAATAAAATTTTACCACTATCTTCAAGTTCTTGCTTACCCACTTGATAACTTATTAACCCTAATACAATCACTGGTATAATCAATAACAGCTCGGTTACTAGAATAAGTTTTGTTCTAATCGTTACTCCCGTATAATTTTTTATTTTTTTCTTCATCAACAGTCTCCCTCTACGTTATTACTCTAATTATCGACTTTTTTTTACATTTTCTTAACATCTTAGTCTCTTAAATTCACTTACTTCTTGAAGTACTATACTGATGTCACAGATTTCCTTATAGGTTTTGTACAATACTTCTCATTCTTAAATTATAGATGACATATGCTCCTACTGACAGTCTCATAAGGCATTATCTTGTATGCCAAAAGCACAACTATTTTATAACAATAAAAAATACTTAGTATAGATCCTTTGACCTTATACTAAGTATCTTTTATTGTTATAACCTTAGACTAGAACAAACTCATAAAGCAGCCTAAAATAGCTCCTAGTAATGCTCCCAGCCATATAATGGCATTAAGTTCCTTTGACATGATTTCTAAGAGTACCTTTTCTAATTCTAACGTATCTAATGCATTGATACGTTCTTCTACAACCTTTGACAAATCTATAACCTCTAGGGCGCGGGACAAATGATTTTGGACAAAATACGTATAACTCTTTCTGATAAGTCCTTTTATAATATCTATATTATCTTTCATCTTTTCAATTATCTCGTACAAAGGCTTGTCCAAAAGTTCCTCACCTTCTTTTTCAACTAAATCTGCAATCAGTGCCCTTCCTTCTTTTTCAACCATTTCATTGATCATCGGTGCAAGCTTTGCTGCAATATTTTCTATCAGGCTGTCATTGATAAATAAGGCGAACGCTCCAAATACTGATTTATCAATCTTATTTGCAAGATTCTCCATAGCTATTTTCCCTAAATCTATTGTAACTATTTTGGTATAAACCTTTTCCACAATAGCTTCACTTACTTGTTCCTTTAATCTTTCTAGATGCTCCTCCTCTGCCGTCTGCCTGCAAAAATCACGAATAGTTATTTGACTCTGTTCATAGTCCTGTAAAATGTTTTCTATTCTTTCATCTATATGTCTATAAATATTTTCCTGTAGCAGAACCTTGGTTAATACCTCATCATTAATAAGATCTTTGCCTACAACGCGGCCAATACTTCTGGCCATTCTTCCCTTTTCTTTTGGGATAATCCCAGGGGTAAACGGCAGTCTCATCCCCCCTAAATAAATGGGTTTTAAGGGTCTAAATAACATTTTGATGGCTATCCCATTTGTAATATAACCGATAATACCACCAACTGCAGGTCCAATTAAAAAATCTAAATTCACTTAAGTCATCTCCTCTCTTTAAATCCCCTCTACTTTTTAAGTCGTATGTATTATACCATTTTCATTTAAATTGTAAAGTTATTCTTTTGAGCCTGTAGTGGTATCTGAAGGAGTATGTTTTTGATTCATTACTTTGGCTATAAGCTTATCTAATTCACGACTCACTTTTAATATTTCAGCATAATCGGCATTTTTAGCAATTAAAGTATTTAAAGTGTTTTTTAATCTAGTTATTTCTTCATTCAGCATCATTAGCACCCCTATTATAACTTAAACATTAAAGTTTACCTCACTCCTTTAATTTCTCTATCTTTTATAATTTTATACAATAATTAATATATATTTTATATGGTTATAAAAAAACTATGTTATTATTAACTTTATAAAATCATGCCATAGGGGGTTACACAATGGAAGAAAACAAAAATATATATAGTCATAAAAAAGTTACACGATTCAATTTAATCTTTATATGGTGTGTATCTATTGCGCTCACGCTACAAGCTGCTCTAATCTCTGGAAAACAAGTTGGATTGAATACTGGAATAGCCACCCTCGGTTCAGCAATTATTGCCACCATAATAAGTTTTTTGCCTTTGAAGTCTAACCTAAAAGGTTTGCTCATTACATTTGCACCCGTTTTAGGAGGGTTATCATTATTATACTTAGATAATGGTCAACCTCGGATTTTTATGGTTATTTCTGCTTGTATCGCCATGGCTGCCTTGTATTTCAATAAACAATTACTATTGATATATACTCTCCTGTTGAGTTTGATCTTAATTTTATTTTATATCTTTTTTCCTGTTGTTCTGTTGGGGGATCCACCCACCTTTAGAGACTTTTTTTCAAAATTAATCATTTTAAACAGTACCAGTGCTATTTTATATATGTTAACAAAATGGGGTAATGACTTACTTCAATCTGCTCTTCAAAAAGAGAAACAAAGCTCTGAGTTATTAAATAAACTTCAACTCACACTAACGCAAATCGAACAAAATACCTTACAGTTAAACCATAGTATCGTTCACATCAACGAAAATTTACAAGAATCCCAAACTACAAGTCAGTCTATCACAACTGCCACTCAAGAAATAGCTCTAGGCGTAGAACAAGAATCTCATAATTTAAATGATATCAGCGATATGATGCATCAAATAAGTGTCAAAGTAGATGCTGCCCAAGAGTTATCTTCTTCCATATCTAGTTTCGCCAGTACCACTGTCACTGAAGTTACTGAAGGCATTTTACAGATTCAAGATATGCAAGTACAGATGCAAACAGTGGATACGGCAGTTGGTGCAGCTCTGACTACTGTTAACAGTCTTCGCCAAAACATGGACTCTATTGATGTCTTTTTATCAAGCATTACCCAAATTGCTGATCAAACTAATCTGCTCGCTTTAAACGCTGCGATCGAAGCAGCGAGAGCCGGCGAATCGGGTAAAGGCTTTGCAGTAGTGGCTGATGAAGTCCGTAAATTGGCTGAACAAAGTGCTAAAACAGCTGAAGAAATTTATTCTATTGTCCAGAATATCCGTGTTCAGACTAAGACTGCTTTTGAGGAAGTACAGCACGGCAACCGGGCCATACAGACTGGAAATACTATCGTACAAACCATACAGCATCAATTTCAAAACATGGAACAATCATTCAAGACTGTACATCATCAAATCCAGCAAGAAGATGAAATGATTGATATGATCAATAAGGTATTTATAGAAATTGAAGAGAGAATAGAGAGCATTGCAAGTATTTCCATGGAGCATTCTGCTTCTACAGAAGAAATACTTGCCAATATGGAACATCAGAATCAAAAAAGTGTTCATATTGTTACAGCTCTCCATGAAGTTCAAGCAAGCAGCGAAGCACTGACGCAAATCATGCAATAATTAAAAAATAATGAATGTCCGTACGAGAGTCTTACCTTCTCATACGGACATTCATTATTTTGAATAAATTTTAAAGTTATCACAGCATCTCCAATAAACCCAAGTACTCTTCCTTATCTTTCTTAGGAAAAGTATTAACAACAGCTTTATACGAATCTTTTATCATCTTTTTAAGCATG
>JARBTY010000026.1 GCA_029239935.1 Clostridia bacterium
CGGGAGCAGAGATATCTATTTTCATACCAAAAAGCAGAGGAAGAATCAGAGAAACTACTGCACAAATAGGGATAACAAGCCACATTTTCTTATAGATCAACAATAAAAAATAAATGCCTATTAGGCATGCCAAGAGTAAATATAAAAGGGGAGAGTGTCTGCCAAAAAACTCAAATAGTTTTTTGACAGACATCAATACCCCTGAAATGCCAAAAACAAGTGCTAAACTTGTTTTGCTGATAGGTCCAGAAAGTGAAAGCAATAAGGTAAATAATTTAGTCCGCACACTTATCAGACCAATCAGACCAACCATCAAACTTAAAATAAGAGGATGTACCCCGTAGCGAACCATAATCGGAATGAGCACAATAAGAGGTGCTAAAGTCCCAGAAGGAGCAGCAAAAGGGAAAAAAAGTGCTGCTCCTAAGGTTATTAGACTACCAATGATTATTTCAATTCTAACATTTTCAAATATAAAATAAGGAGAAAGAATGGCAAGCTCTTCGGCCCATACAAAGGCAAAAGATGAGACGAGAGCCACTTTACCTATTAATCCTGATAACGCAGGAATAAGGTCAATCATTTTTATACTTTTAGGCCAAGTGATAGGCTTTACCAATTGCTTCATCTGTATTAATATCTCATAGGTATTAAATCAATATATTCTTTTAACGAAGCATTTTGTAAGAAGCAATTAATAATTTGTTGCCCTAGAGGGTGAAGTTCTGGGGTATTAAATTTTTCAACTTCGCGTTTGAAAAAGTCTATCAGTATATCAGCACCTTGATCGTAGCCAGACGTTCCTACCTCTGCCTGCATTTCTGGCTGAAGAAATGCTTTAGGAATATACTGACCGTCTAATTTAAGAGAATCCAAACAAAAACCTAAGAGGGTACAGCGAGCTTCTTTCAAATGTTCAAGTTTGAATTTTGCACTTCCTCGTCTTGCGATATATTCTCTTGCGATCCATTGTGGCATAAAACCTACTTTGTAAGCTCCAACATGTTGGTTAGGAATAAGCACATATCTTGTATTAGAGGAATTTACAATTTGTTCTAATAATAAGTTGGCTTGCTCTACCATCTTGCCTGTCGCAAATGGCCAATAAGAGCCAACTCCTTCGCTAGTCATGCCTTCAGAAGCTATAACACTTGGGTTATTGTGTCCTCTAGGGGCTACAAGTCTCCATAACCAGGCAAGTGCTGGTGGGAGTATATGGAACAATCCCATAATGCCGTAAGAAGGATTTTCCTTTGTACAAACAGGAGTTCTTACGCCAAAACTTCTTACATCTATTTCTACCAATTCATTGACAATGTTAGGAACCAAATACCTAGGTAGAATAGCTCTTGGATTAGGGCATGGCGTGCCGTCTGAATCCAGAGTATGTTCCCAAACCAGACAAGTTGAATTGGGTACACCTTGAATATTTAAAAAGACAAGGGGTTCTGATGGGTGAGTAAAGATTTTTTCATATTGAGGTGAAGTCCCATAATGTTTGATATGATCAAGTCTTAAAAACCAGCCTTGCTCAGCATCTTTAACCACCAATTTCTTACTGGTATTTTGCATATTAGGGTGACAAAGAGCCATATCGTCTGTAACAGGACGCAGTTCACAGGTTTCAGTGAGCTCCATATAATTTTTTTCGCCAGTTACAACGTTTTGGCCAATCACGATACGGCCATCTTCTTCTTTATGAACACCTTCAATCATTTCGCTTTTGCCGCCGCCAGAAGCACCTTCATGCATGATAACGATTTCGTTGTCATAAGGGGTGATGACTTTTACTGTTGAAGCATGGACTGTGGTCCAGCCTTCATTTTCACCGATATTAAGCAGAACACCATAGATACCTTTTTTAGCACTAGGACCTGGGTAAAGGTTGTAAGAAAACACTTCATGCATGTTTTCTAGTCGGTTATGAACAACAATTTGCTTGCCCTCAAAGTGTGTATGTCTAAATGGTGGAGCAAGAAATACAATAGCTTTGGCTGAAAAATCAGCTTTGAGAGCATCGATACTTAAAAATCCTTGTAAATCAGCAAGAGCAGCAGCAAAAAAAGCCGCATTAGCAGGGGCGATGAGAAGCGCTTCATAGCCATATTCAAGTCCACCGGCCATAAATGGCAGCACAATAAGCTCTTGGTTCTTCAGCCAATCGAAAGTTGCATTTCTAAGAGGCGTAAAGTCCTCTTGATAGAGATCATCATATTTAGGCTTATCAGTATCATTTTGATCGGCAACTAAAAGACAATCTGGGTCACGGCGACGCATATAATCATCAGGGTAATTGACAACTACGCCATTTTTGCAGCGGGTAACATTAGCCTCCATGACATTGTCCATTCCTTCTAATTCATAGGTTACATCAAAGCTATCCTTATGATCTGGTCCAAAGGAAAGAGCGATAAGATCCTGTCTCGTTTTAGGAAATATAAGATTTTTGCTGCCAGTTAATAGACTTTCAACATCGCTGGACAAATTTAGTTTTTTTAAGTAATTCTCCATGTCATCCTCCTATTTTTTATTAAAAAATGCATAAAAAGCCGATACCCAAAGAATAATCTAAGGGTATCGGCTTACTTACAACTTAGCAAAGCTACTTTGTTTGTCTTCCGAAGCTATTTAGATGTTACCAGTTCTTCCAAGTTTTTATTTGTCGTCAGTACAATAATCTTTTCGCCGGTTTTGGTACTGATGTCCGAATGTGCGCTGATGATGGTTACATCAATTATGTCGGTAATTAATGTCTCCAGATATCCTCGCCCTCCTACAAAAAGAGATGCACGTACTTTTTTAAATAATTCAATACCTTGAGGGGTATCAGCTAGTTTTTGTTCTGATGGGCTTAAAAAGCCAGAGAGTCTTACGACAATCATATCACTGATGATATAGGTGCGGATGGCTTTTGGACCTCTGCCCATATATTCTAGCTCAAATTTACTGATGGCTTCACTGAGTTTTGCCTCTAGTTGTCCTTTTGTCATGAATTCACCACCTTCTAGGTATTCATATTTTAACGTGCAAATATGCCATTTGTCAATAAAAAACTACATTTTTTGCATAAATATCGTTTGTATCCTGCAAAAGACTGATAGCATCTAAAAATTACCCAAAATTTTTAATAGGGTTAATAAATTATAAAGCATCTTCAATAAATAGTATCTATAAAAAAAGAAAAACTATCCGCATTTAAATAATAAAATATCTTTAAGATTTTTGTAATAGCTTGACTTAGACTTAACTTTAAGTCTTATAATGAAGTCAAACGAAAAGTGATAAGCTTATGAAGGAGGAATAGTCATGGAGTATAGAAAATTTGGGGATAAAGTGGATTTCAAGGTATCAGCTTTGGGATTTGGATCAATGCGCTTTCCGTATTTGGAAGATGGGCAAGTTGATGAAGCAGAGGCCATTCGGATGGTACGTCATGCCATAGACAATGGTGTGAACTATGTGGACACGGCTTATATGTATCACAATGGGTTAAGCGAAGTTATTGTGGGGAAAGCACTAAAAGAGGGCTATAGGGCAAAAACAAAAATAGCGACCAAGGCTCCTGTATTTTATATGAAAAAAGCTGACGATTTTGAAATGTTCCTAGAAGAGCAGCTTGGCAGATTAGATGATGCTTTTATTGATTTTTATCTTTTGCATGCCCTTAGCAAAGACAGATGGGAAAAGGTCATACTGAAATATGATGTACTCAAAAGGATGGAGCGTGCCAAAGCAGAAGGGAAAATAGGTTCAATTGGTTTTTCATATCACGACAGCGACTTTAGCCGATTTAAAGAGATTGTAGATGGCTATGAGGGCTGGGATTTTTGTCAAATTCAACTGAACTATTTGGACATGGAGAATCAGGCTGGGGTTGAAGGGCTTAGATATGCAGCATCAAAGGGGCTAGGAGTGATTATTATGGAACCGCTTTTAGGCGGTAGCCTTGCAAATCCGCCAGAAGCAGTAAGGAAAGTTTTTGCAACAGCAGAAGTATGCAGTGAACGAACACCTGTTGAATGGGCATTGGATTTTTTATGGGATATGCCAGAAGTTTCTCTGCTTCTAAGCGGTATGAGCAGCATGCAGCAGACAAAAGATAATTTGCTTTATGCAGGACGCTCTAAGGTAAATATGCTAAGTGATCAGGAAAAAACAGTTATTGCTAAGGTGCAGGAAACTTATAAAGATTTGGTACTTGTGCCTTGCACAAAATGTCAGTATTGTATGCCATGTCCTTTTGGCGTTGAAATACCCCAAGTATTTGAAGCCTATAATAAATCAGCTAGTTACACAAAAGGAGAAGCATCCTCTTTATATAAAAATCTTACTGGCAAGGCAGACCAATGTGCAGTCTGTAAAAAATGCGAAAAGATGTGTCCTCAAAAGATTGAAATTAGTAGTAAAATGAAAGAAATAGCAGCATTTTTTTAATAAAAACAATCTAATGAAAAATCTCCAGCTGCATAATAAAAGGTTAGATCTCAAGGGATCTAACCTTTTATATTTATAAGTTATGAATAACAGCTTCCAATAGACCAGGAAAACGTTCTTTTAAATCGTCATAACGAATGGATAAAAACCGTTGTTTGCCATCAATTCGTACATTAATCAGTCCAGATTCTCTAAGCACTTTAAAATGATGGGAAAGAGCAGACTTGGTTAAGTCAATATTGCAGCAGGCACAAGTGGTTTCGCCGCTGATAGCAAGATTTTTAATAATTTGAAGTCTGATGGGATCTCCTAAAGCATTAAGTAAGGCCGATAAACTCAGCTGCTCAATACTGGGATGAAATAATTCGCGCAATATTTGGCCTCCTAACTCGATTTTTATAGTTATATTTTATGATTGAATTATAACACAGGTTGTGATATATTTAAATAGTTCAATACTATTTGAACTATCGAACATACTGTTCTCATTCATGGTTTAATCCGGAAGCCAAGGAATGAATTTTAAAAAGCTGTTAAATATAACAAAGATAAGCGTATTTGAAAATTTATCTCATCATGTTAGGAGAATGTTAATGAATGAAGTGCTAAAGGCAATAAAAAGCAGGAGAAGTGTCAGAAAGTATAAAAAGGAGCAAATTAGTGAAGAAAGTCTTAATTTGATTCTTGAAGCGGGAATTTATGCACCAACAGCGCACAATGAACAGCCATGGCATTTTACAGTGATACAGAATGAAGATATATTAAAACATATTAATGAAAAAACCAGTGAGTTGATGGCAAAATCAGATATACCATGGATTCAAAAGATGGGCTCAAATCCGAATTACCAAGTAACTTATGGGGCTCCTACGCTTGTTATCGTATCAGGCAGAAAAGAAGGAATGGCTTGGCAAGTGGACTGTGCAGCAGCTATTCAAAATATGCTTCTTGCAGCAGAGAGTCTTAGTATTGGTTCTGTTTGGCTAGGGTTATTGAGATTCTTTTTTTCACAGGAAGAAGAGATGGGGGCGCTAGGAATACCAGAAGGCTATCAGCCTTATTATGCGGTAGCACTGGGATTCAAGGAACAAGAAAAAGAGCAACCAGCACCTAAAAGAAATTTAGAGGTTGTAAATTATATAAGATGATCCTATAAAGCCATAAAATCTCAAGAGGTGGAGGAGATATGATGAAAGTTATTGCTTTTAATGGAAGTCCAAGAAGAAAATGGAATACAGCAATGCTGCTTAGTCAGGCACTGGAGGGCGCAGCATCTCAAGGTGCTGAAACAGAACTTATTCATTTGTATGATTATAACTACAAAGGCTGTATCAGCTGCTTTGCCTGTAAATTGAAAGGCGGAAAAAGTTATGGCAGATGTGCAGTAAAAGATGATCTTAAACCGTTTCTGGAAAAAGCAGAGCAGGCGGATGTTATTCTTATAGGTTCCCCTATTTATTTTGGGGCAGTGACGGGAGAAGTAAGATCATTTTTGGAGCGTCTGATGTTTCCATACTTGGTATATGATGCAAATTATTCTACACTCTTCAATAGAAAAATAGCCACAGGTTTTATCTACACCATGAACGTTGGAGAGAGTCGTATGATAGATGTGGGATATGATCAACTCTTTAAAAGTACAGAGATGACCATGGGGCGTATTTTTGGTGCAGCTGAATACTTAACTGCGACAGATACCTATCAGTTTGATGATTACGCTAAGTATGAAGTCACTGCATTTGATGAGCATGAGAAACAGAAAAGGCGCCAGGAAGTTTTTCCGAAAGATTGCCAAAAAGCATTTGAAATGGGCAGCAGGCTTGTACAGAAAATAAGTATATCATAGGAAATAGAAAAAGGAGAGGTGTTTATGTCCTTATTGCTTCAACCTATACAAATTGGGTCGATGAAACTAGATAACCGCCTGCTTATGGCGCCTATAGCTACTTCAAAATCTGAAGTGGATGGCAGAGTAAGTCGGGAAGTTCTGGATTATTATACAGAAAAATCTAAAGGAGGTTATCTTTCGCTTATTATTATCGAACATAGTTTTATTAGTAAAGAAGGTAAAGCGAGTAACAATCAGCTTTCCGTTGCGGAAGATGGTTTTGTTGAAGATTTAAAAAAACTTTCACATGCTATTCATCAAAATGGCACAAAAGCTATTATGCAGATTAATCATGCAGGAAGTGCTGCTGAAAAAGAAATTACTGGCAGTCTTCCGGTGGCGCCGTCAGCTATACCCCATCCACGAAAGGGAGATGAGACACTACACGAACTTACTACTGAGGAAATCGCAGATATTGTTACAAGTTTTAAAAAGGCTGCAATGCGTGTTAAAGAAGCTGGATTTGATGGGGTAGAAATTCATTCGGCCCATGGATATCTCTTGAATCAATTTTTTTCACCACTCAGTAATAAACGAACTGATCAGTATGGCGGAGAAGTGTTAAACCGCATCCGGATTCATCTTGAAGTGATTCATGCTGTGAGAGGGGCAGTAGGTGAAGAATTTCCTATTTTCTTAAGACTTGGTGCATCCGATTATAGAGAAGGCGGCACAGATATTGAAGATAGTTTAATAGCAGTGCAGGCTTTTGAAAAAGCAGGTGTTAATGTTTTGGATATATCAGGTGGTTTCTGCGGTTTTACAGTCCCGGGTATTACAAAGGAACAAGGCTATTTTGCACCACTTACAGAAGCTATTAAAAAGAAAGTCTCTATTCCGGTTATTCTTACCGGAGGGATTACTAAGCCAGAGGCAGCAGAAAGCCTTTTACAGGAGAAGAAATCGGATCTGATTGGTGTGGGAAGAGCTATGGCAAAAGATTCTGAATGGGCAAAGTATTGTATTGAGAGTTTAAATATATAGACTGGGATTTTAAAACTGAAATCAAATAAAAAGGAGGTGAAAAAGATGATAACAAGAGACAAATCCATAACAGATATTATTGAAGAATTCCCTAAAACAGTTGAAGTCTTTTTAAAGTATGGCATGCATTGTTTTGGCTGTATGGCTGCAAGGTTTGAAAATGTTGAACAGGGAGCTTTGGCTCATGGTATTGATGTAGATCAGTTGATGAATGACTTGAATAAAGCAGTTTAATAAGATACACTGTTAGCCTCTAGCCTCAATGACTAGGGGCTTTTTTATTTGCCTAATCGTGAAAAAGTATACTTTGAGATTAAATTGTTCTATAATAAGACCAAAGCCTATAAATGATTTGAAAGGAAAAAGTAATGGATGCAGCTAAGAGAAGTAACATTAAAATAGGAGCAACTGTCATGGTTGTTCAAAAACAGGATCAAAAAAGCGGTAAGCTTACTGAAGGTATCGTAAAGAAGATTCTTACGAACTCACCAGAACATCATCGCGGTATTAAAGTGATGTTAGAGACAGGTGTTGTAGGAAGAGTCCAACAGATTAAATGAAAAATGCAATTTAAAAATAAGTTGATACACATATAAGGAGAACTAATGATTAGAGATATCTATCAAAATATAGTACAGGAGCAAGAAGTAAGAAAACATCTGATAGCTTTAAGGAAAGAACTGAAAGAAGGGGCAAATAAAAAGGCATTTCTCTATCAGTTGGGGGGGGATTATACCTTGCTTTATAAACTTTTAGAGGATGATGATGCTAAAATACGCAAAAATATTGCGTTAATAATGGGAGAATTGGCTGTACCAGAGTTCATGGCTCCGTTATATGCAGCTTATCAAAAGGAAGATAAATTATTTGTAAAAAGTGACTATCTGACAGCAATCCGTCAGTTTGATTACCATGGATTATTACAGGCATTCAAAGAGAGATTAGCCTTTTTAACAAATCAGGTGTTTGAAGAGACAAGTATTAAACATATTGATGAGGAGATAAGAATCTTAACCGATATGTTGCTTAAGGTAGAAAAACCTAAGATGCATCAATTTTGTGGGTATGAGCAACTTTCTGATTTGATTTTGCTGACTAACAGAGATCATAAAGAAGTTACATTAAGCCAAATCAAGCACGGTCAGTCAAAGGTATTTAATGCGGGTGTAGTGGTTAAAACAAGAGATTTAAGAGAAATCATGTCTATTAGAACTTACTCAGAAATACTTTTTCATTTAAAAAATGCAGGCGTGGTAGAAGATAATCCAAAATCTGCCGCTGCTACGCTTTGTGAAGGCGGAGTCTTGGATTTCTTAAATGAGAGGCACAAAGGAAATTCGCCCTATTACTTCAGAATAGAAATAAAGAGCAAGATGCCACTGGATAAAAAGAGTGCCTTCGCTAAAAAGCTAGGCTCTGAAATTGAAAGATTATCAGAAAGAGCGCTTATCAATTCAACATCCAATTATGAACTCGAAATAAGATTGATTGAAAATAAAGAAGGGCTGTTTAATGTATTAATTAAGCTCTATACCATAGAGGATGAAAGATTTAAATATAGAAAAGGTGCTGTTGCAGCAAGTATAACCCCGGTTAATGCTGCCCTTGTTGCAGCCCTTTCAAAAGAGTACTTAAAAGACGGAGGGCAAGTCTTAGATCCGTTTTGCGGCGTTGGAACTATGCTGATTGAACGCAACAAGTTGGTTCCGGCAAAGCCGATGTATGGGCTGGATACTTTTGGGGAAGCCATTGATAAAGCCATAGTCAATGCCAAAATAGATGATACGGTGATTCATTTTATTAACCGAGATTTTTTTGATTTTAAACATGACTATTTATTTGATGAAATCATAACAAATATGCCTGCTCAGATTGGCCGAAAAACGGCTGGTGAGATTGAACATTTATATCATCAATTTTTTAAAAAAGCCTTAGAGGTATTAAAAGATGAAGCAATCATTGTGATGTACACAAGAAATAGAGAATGGGTTGTAGAAAATGTAAGCAATAAAAAAGAGTACACAGTCCTAAAAGAATATGAAATTTCTAGAAAAGAAGAGGCTTATGTGTATATTATACAAGTGAGAAAATAGTTAAGACATAGGGAGGACGTATATGATCATTAAAGAGAGACCATTGATTTTTGACGGTGCAATGGGTACGTATTATGCAAGTAGTTGTGAAAATCCTTTGGCGAAATGTGAACTTGCCAACATTTATGATAGAGAGACCATCTTAAATATACACAAAGAGTATATAAGCGCAGGGAGTCAAGCGATTAAAACCAATACTTTTGGGGCCAACTGCATGAGCCTTGAAAGCGACTTTTCACTTGTCAAAGAAGTGATAACAGAGGGTTATAAGATTGCACAGGAGGCTGTAAAGGGCACGGAAGTTTTGGTCTTTGCTGATCTTGGGCCCATTCCGCTTTTGAAAATGGGAGATTTATGGGAAGAGTATAAAAAAACTGTAGATGTATTTTTAGATTTAGGAGCGGAAAACTTTATTTTTGAGACGTTCAGCAGCGGGGAGTATTTATTAGAACTTGCAGAATATATCAAGCAGAAGAACCCAAAGACCTATATTTTAATAGAATTTGCCGTTTCACCAGAAGGCATGACAAGGCTGGGAGAATCCGGTAGAAAGCTTATAGAAAAAATGTTTCAATCACAGGCAGTTGATAGCTATGGATTCAACTGTTTTTCAGGTCCGTATCATTTGCTGAACTATATTAAGACACTAGATATAGAAAATAAAACCATTTCAATTATGCCGAATTCGGGTTATCCAACACTGATTAATAATCGCATATTTTTTGATAATACCAAAGAGTATTTTGCTACGCAAATGCTAGAAATAGCAAAACAAGGGGTTGCCATTGTAGGCGGTTGCTGCGGTACAACACCAGAATACATTAAAGAGATGACCATAAGGCTTAAAGAATTGTCTGCTGGTCAAATGATGCCAGATAAAACTATTAGACCAATAGAAATAGAAAAGACATTAGTAAAAAATCAGCTTTTAGAAAAAATTCAAAAGGGCAAAAAAATTATTGCTGTAGAACTAGATCCCCCGGTTGATACACAAATGGACTTTTTTATGAACAGTGCTAAGACCCTTAAGGAGCAGGGGGTGGATGCTATAACAATTGCAGATTGCCCTATTGCAAGAGCAAGGGTAGATAGCAGTCTTTTAGCGTGTAAACTTAAAAGAGAATTGAATATGACAACTATTCCCCATATGACTTGTCGGGATAGAAATATTAATGCCACAAAAGCATTGCTCTTGGGATTAAATATCGAGGGAGTAGATAATGTTTTAGTGGTAACAGGGGACCCTATCCCATCGGCACAACGGGATGAGGTGAAAGCGATGTTTAGCTTTAATTCAGTTGTCCTATCAAGCTATATTACCGAGTTAAATGATACAACCTTTTCATCTCCATTTAATATTTGTGGGGCCTTAAATGTAAATGCCAGAAATTTCAGCAGTGAGCTGGCAAAGGCAAAAAAGAAGATAGCAAATGGGGTAGGGATGTTTTTAACACAGCCTATTTTGACGCAGCAGGCTTTAGAGAACTTAAAACTTGCGCGTGAAGAACTGACAGCTAAGATATTAGGTGGGATTATGCCTGTTGTGAGCTATAGAAATGGTTGCTTCATGAACAATGAAATTTCGGGTATCAACGTCTCAGAAGAAATTCTAGAACAGTATAAGGATGTTTCTAAGGAAGAGGCCAGCCGGCTGGCAGTCACTATTTCTTTAGAAATGGCAGAGAAAATCTCACCTTATGTTGATGGGTATTATATTATAATGCCTTTTAAAAGAATTGATATTGTTTCTGAAATCATTCAGACTATACAAAACCCATCATTTGGTAATTGAGAACATCTGACAAATTACTCCAAGCTAAATAGAGAGGAGGATAAAACATGCCAGAACTTTTGAAAGATATCTATGATAAAGATTTTTTAAATCAGTTTGCTCATAAGATACGAGGAAAGTATAGTGCTTTTGATACAGAGGCTTTTGTGAGTTCTGTAATGGATGAATACTGGGAGGGGCTTGCGTTAAGAAATCGGATGCAGCAGATTGTGAAAAGGCTTAGAGTCTATCTGCCTGCATCATACGAAGAGGCATTGGCTATATTATTTGAAATTGATGAAACGTGTGTTGGATTCCCTTATCTGTTCTTTTCGGACTTTGTGGCGTGTTATGGACAGGAAGAAAGGCATTGGGATTTGTCGATGCAGGCACTTGAACGGTTTACTCAAAGATCCTCGGCAGAATTTGCTATAAGGCCCTTTTTGCTGCGTCATACTGAAAGAGGCATGGCGCAAATGACTAGGTGGGCTCAGCATAGCAACGAACATGTCAGGCGTCTTGCAAGTGAAGGCTGCAGGCCACGACTGCCATGGGGAGAAGCACTTACGGTGTTTAAAGAAGACCCGATATTGGTATTTGGTGTGCTGGAGTACCTGAAGGCAGATGACTCCCTTTATGTACGTAAGAGTGTTGCTAACAATCTGAACGACATCGCCAAAGATCATCCGGAGCTTGTGATTGAAACGGCTAAAAGATGGAAAGGAATAAATCCTCATACGGATTGGATAGTGCGCCAAGGGTGTAGGACTTTAATTCGTCAGGCTCATCCTGAAGCGATGCGCTTATTTGGGTATGCAAAAACTGAAAAACTTGTAACCTGTGCCGAGCTGACTATAGAATCATCAGAGCTTTGCATAGGTGAAAGCTGTGAACTGCAGTATAAGGTACACCTTTGTGAAGGGGAGCCGGCGCATATTCGTATTGAATATGCTATAGATTTTGTAAAAGCAAGAGGAAAGACGTCGCGCAAGTCTTTTTTGCTTTCAGATAAGACGGTTGCTGGAGGAGTTTGTCTTGCGGGTAAGCGAAACCATAGCTGGAAGGAATTGACTACACGCCGCCATTATCCAGGGATGCACCGAATAGTACTTTTGGTCAATGGCCTTGAGGTAGCCGAGGCAGCAGTGGAACTTAAATAAAGTAATATTTTAAAGGAAGGTGATGGAAGTTGGAGAAAGCATTTTATTGTCCGGTGTGCAGCGCGCAGCTGGAACGCCTATATAGTTGTGGTTCAGAAAGTTATATCTGTAATAAGTGTAAAAAATTGGTCTCGCGAAAAAATATTTTAACTGAAGAGGAAGTTGTATCTAAAGTTGTGGAGCTTGTTACTGAAAAGCTGAATGGAGAAATATAAAAATGGCAAAAGCTATGGGGTCGTGAACCCATAGCTTTTTTTGATATATTGATTTTGATAATGCAACGGCTTATCTTGAGTAGTACTCAATGATGAGCTGCTCGTTGATCTCAATAGGAAGCTCATCGCGCATTGGGCTTCTAGTGAGAGTGCCTTCTAAATTTTCGCGGTCTACACTCAGATATGGGAGGTCAGCCCCAAAACTCATGTTGTCTGCAAAAATTTGAAGGGATTTTGAATTTTCCTTAAGGGAAACAACATCACCAACTTTAAGGGCATAAGAAGGTCTATCAACTTTTTTGCCATTAATAAGAAGGTGACCATGGTTAACCATTTGTCTTGCTTGGCGTATAGAACGTGCAAAGCCCATTCTATAAACCATATTATCAAATCTTGTTTCAAGAGCTGATAAAAAGATAGGACCAGGGTTACTACCTGCACTCAATGCCTTGTGTACGTATTTTGCAAATTGTTTTTCTAAAACCCCGTAATAGGCTCTAAGTCTTTGCTTTTCAAGCAGTTGTATACCGTAGTCAGATAATTTTCTACTGGCTCTGCTTGTTGTATTATTTGCTCTGTCCATTGCTTTAGGATGCCCTACTACGTTTAATCCAAGGCTTCGGCACATCTTAAAACGTGGACCCATCATTTTTGCCATATTGTCCTCCTAATGTTTACTAATAAGCTTATTACATGGAATATAATAACACAAATCATATATGAATGAAAGTCATTATCAATTAAAAAGATAAAATTGTTAAATATAACTAGAAAAACAGGTGAGATTATCAAAGATAATAAGAATATTATACAACGGGAGAGTGGTTTAAAACATAGTAAAAGCTAGTTAAGAAAAATAGCTTAACTAGCTTTTAAATAAACAAGAGATTATTATACTATATATTGAATAAAAAAGATAAATCTTGACGCAAGCAAATAAACTTGTTATACTTAAGTTTGAAATAAAATTAATTTTTTATATAAAATCACAATATTATCATAACATACAAATATTTGTTTGTCAAGGGTTTTAAAAAATCTTTTCAGGAGGTATACTTTATGGAACATTATTTATCTTTTTTACCGCGTTTGATGAGTTTGCAAAATGCTGAAGCTGAGATGATGAATTGCAACCAATTCACACAATCTTACGGACTATTACTGACAGAAGCTGATGCGAAACAAATCATCGCGGTGAGAAAACAAGTATTAGCCAGCTGCGGCAGAGTTGAACTGGGCGCAGGGATGCTTGGTAAACTGATCATCGCTTTTTGTGACTCACCCTATATTAATCAGAGCGACTATACAGACATTCTTGAAGAGCTGCTTGAAATATTTTATTACTTCAAAAATGAATCACTGGATGAATTAAGTGATGATGAACTGATTTCAAGTATGAAACAATATTTTGACCATCAATGTCATGGTTCTTTAGAACTTCTGAGAAGCAGGGAATTAGAAATTCTTACAAACAATATCAAACATGGTAAAGAAGAATATGAAAACTTGGATTTAGAAGAGGAACTTTATTTGGGGGAGGATGAAGAGTGATTAACCCTATAGTGAAAAAAACTATCATAGAGGAAAAACAGCTTGATCAGAACAATTATTTCCAATCCTATTTAAAAGAAGCACGAGGCCTTAATTTATTATCTGAGGCAGAAATACAGCACATGCAGGTTCAAATGGTGGAGCTGCTTGCGCGGCAAATAGAGAGGTATACTCGTTTTGAAAGTAGTTCTGTAAAAATAGAAGTTGCCGAAGGTATCATAAGATCTATTTTGTACGGGATAGATAGCTACTTAATAAACTTATGTGATACGGATGAATGCTTAAAAATTTTGAAAGGTACAGCGTTATCACAAATTTATCAAAAAGGATTACAGATTATAAAATCACAAGTTAAAAAAGCGGAAATTTGGCTTAAAAAAGTACAGGATAATCATTTGGAGATAGATAATTATGCTTATAAGGATACTTTAGATGCATTGCCGGACTTTTTTATTTATTATGATACTGAATTTTTTGCGCATCATACCCCAGCATCGATAGATTATCCACTATATCTGGATAAAATGGATACAGTAGGTATTAACTACGTGAGTAGTTATTTAAAAAAATTCTTTTATGAAAATGATTTTTGCAACCTATTTCCCAAAGATAGTATAAGGCGTTTATTGGAAAACTATCATGAACAACACGAAGAACTGCTTATTAATATTTTTCAGCTTGTCTTAATCAATGCTTTAGGGTCAGTAATTATCCAAAGAAGTGCAAAAAGGTTAGATCTTAATGCTTTGGACTGTGAGCAAATCTATGTTTTATTGGCTGATAAAGATGAAACTTATTTAAAGACTATAGTTAGAGAAGCATCAGATCAATTGATTAAAGAGCTTAATACTACAGGATTTCTAGAAAATTATATTAAAATGGGATCACAGGAAATAGCGGTCAGGTTCAAAAATGCACTTGAAAATAATCAGATGGGTGCGCTATTTATTTTAGGGCACAAAGGCAAAACAATAGAAATGATTTATTTTGAAGGTAGGGAGAAAATGGATGATGCACTATTTATAAAGCTATCAGAGGAGATAAGATCTTGCAGAGAACTCTCAGATAAGCTTATGCTTTTAAAAAGTGAAATTTATACGCTAGAGGATATGCTGGATATTTTAGAAGCTGATTGTTTCTTTGGTGAAGAATATGAGGGGCTTTTTAAGGTTTTGGATGAAAAGGAAATCGCTATGCTCTTAAAGAGTTTAAATATAAAAGGTCATGATGACTTCAATAAAGGCATGGGGTATCTTAATTGGGAAAAAGAGTGGCAAAGGAGGCTATATGATTATTTAGAGCAAGGTAATACTGTCTATTTAGATCATATCATAGCAATTATTGAAAAAATAAAATTATAATAAAATTAAGTAGTAGGTTGGTTGTAGTATTCGATAAAATCTATGACACATATTGGGATATTTTTCCATATTATATAGTAGAAGAATCTCTTAATTTTTTTATAGATATTTATTGAGAAAGGGTAAGGTAATTAAGATGTATAATTATGATAGCCAAGAACTGGCATTGCAAAATGATATACGTAATATGCGCAGAGAAAACGATAGGCGAAATAGACCTCAGAGAGTCGTATTAAACACATCTACAGGAGGGCTTGGTCCCTTGCCTGTTATTACAACTACATTTTCTGAACCACTTGCAGTTGTAGATGTGTCTATTAATACATGTGGAATGAGAAGACCCACTATACTTTTGAATTTTTCAAGTATCATTAGTTTGCCGCTGGGTATTTCAGTGACACTAAACTTCCAGCTGCTGAGAAGCACCGATGACAGTCCAGCAGTAAAGGTAGGTTCGACTTATACATTTGCAACTTTAGTAGACATATTAGAGGCGCGTTCCTTTGGTTTTCAATATGGGGATAATGATGTTGTACCAGGAAAGTATACGTATTCGGTCATACTTACAACGAATTCTCTTATTGACATTACCCCTGGTTTAACCATTCCAAATGCTACATTAAGTGCTTTAGCCGTAGATAATAGATAATGATAAAAAGACTTAAATTTAAAAGATTTAAGTCTTTTTATTATGGTAAAAACTTAACAAGAAGATGAAAATTATACTATTATATGATATATTAATACATGTAGTTGATCTTATTATTCTGAAATAATATAAAATATTTTAATAGTTATAATCAAAGGAGTGTACCCAAAATGGCTTATAAAGATATTCAGCATTTTATGAAAGCTTTAGAGCGTAAAAAACAACTTAAGCACATTCAGACTGAGGTGAACCCTATTCTTGAAATAACAGAAATTGCTGATCGCATTGTAAAAAGAAAAGGACCAGCCTTGCTATTTGAAAATGTAAAAGGCTCACCGTACCCGTTATTAATCAATGCATTTGGTTCTTATGAGAGGATGAGTATGGCTCTTGGCGCACAAACATTAGATGCAATTGGAGAGGATATTAAAGACCTCATTGATTTTTCAAACTATATGAAACTGCCGGATCAAATTAAATCCATTCCGAGATTGGCAAGACTTTTAGCAGTTTTTCCTATCAAAATCAAAAAAGCTCCTTGCCAAGAGGTTGTGGAAGAGCCGGATTTAAATAAGCTACCTATTTTAAAATGCTGGCCGGATGATGGCGGAAGGTTTATTACACTGCCGTTAGTTTTCACTAAAGATCCTGAAACAGGGCAGCAAAATGTAGGGATGTATAGGATGCAAGTATATGACCACAAGACAACCGGTATGCATTGGCATCTCCATAAGGATGGAAGAGAAATTTATGATAAATACCGTAAAATAGGGGGCAAGATGCCTATAACAGTTGTGATTGGCTGTGACCCAGCAACTGTTTATGCAGCAACAGCTCCACTTCCTAAAATGATTGATGAAATCATGTTTGCAGGGTATCTGCGTAAGAGACCTGTACCTTTAGTTAAGTCTATTACAAACAATATTTATATTCCGGCAAACAGTGAATTTGTTTTAGAAGGGTATGTGGATACGGAAGAATTAAGAGTAGAAGGGCCTTTTGGAGATCATACAGGCTATTATTCAGAAAAGGATATCTATCCTGTTTTTCATATTACTAAAATGACTCGTAAGCAAAACCCTGTTTTTATGGCAACGATAGTCGGCAAACCACCGATGGAAGACTGTTATATGGGAAAGGCGACAGAAAGGCTGTTTTTGCCGCTTTTAAAAATGATTGCACCAGAGATAGTAGATATTAATTTTCCGCTCGAAGGGGTATTCCATAATTGTGTGATTGTTTCTATTAAAAAGAAATATCCTGCTCATGCTAAAAAAATCATGAATACCTTGTGGGGAAGCGGGCAAATGATGTATACAAAAATGATTATTGTAGTGGACGCATCAGTTAAACCACATGATGTATCCACGGTAGCGTGGAAGGTATTTAATAATATAGATGCCAAAAGAGATGTTGTCATCTCTGAAGGACCTCTTGATGCTTTGGATCATGCTTCACCTATGCACCTTATCGGTCATCGTTTAGGGATAGACGCTACGAAGAAGTGGGCTTCTGAAGGTTATGAAAGAGAGTGGCCAGATGATATTGTCATGTCTCAATCGATTAAAAAGAAAGTAAGCCAAAGGTGGAAAGAATATGGTTTTTAATCAAATAAAAAAATATGGTGAGTTGGTTATGTTTTCGCACTCTCTCTTTTCTCTGCCTTTTGGTATCATTGCTATGTTTTGGGCAGCGGAGGGGCTCCCTTCTTTTCATACGTTTTTCTGGATACTGATTGCCCTTTTAGGTGCTAGAAATGGTGCCAATGGATTTAACCGCATAGCGGATAGAGTTATTGATCAAAAGAATAAGAGAACAGCGGACAGGCATCTGGCTACCGGCCAAGTTAAAGTTTATGAGGCCTATGGTATTACTATAGGCTGCTTTATGGTGATGGCATGGGCAGCGTATCAGCTAAACCCACTATGTTTGATGCTTTTGCCGGCAGCTATTGGACTGTTTATTTTTTATTCTTACGCGAAAAGATTTACTTGGCTGTGTCATTTCATTTTAGGGGTGGCCTGCGGAGGAGCACCAGTTGGGGCATGGATTGCAGTTACAGGCAGCCTAAGTTTTATTCCGCTTATATTAGGAGCTGGCGTATGTTTTTGGATTGCAGGTTTTGATATTCTCTATGGTACACAAGATATTGAGTTTGATCGTCAGGAGGGACTTTTTTCTGTACCAGCCCGCTTTGGATTAAAAAAGGCATTGTGGATTGCGAGAGTTTCACATGGTATGAGTATGCTATTTTTGCTGAGTTTATATTTTATCATGCAACGAGGATTTTTTTACTTGATGGGTGTTGGCTTGGCAGTGGTTTTATTAATCATAGAACATCATAATGTTATACCAGAAAATAAAAATAAAATGATTTTTGCTTCCTATCAAATCAATCAGATTTTAAGTGTTGTCTTTTTTATCTGTGCAATGTCAGATTTTTTTATAAGCAATTAGAAAGGAGTACAAATGAAAAGATATAGTATTGGTATTACTGGCGCGAGCGGCAGTATACTAGCCAAGCATTTGGTAAGTTTTATGGCGTCCATGGAGGTGGAGCTTCATGTCATTGTGACGGAGATGGGTGAAAAAGTATTTGAGTATGAAACGGGCAATACCTTTGAAATATTTATACAATCTCTAAGGCATCAGCCAGGTAAAATAATCCTTTATAAGAACAATGATTTATTTGCCAGTGTTGCAAGCGGTTCCTTTCATATAGATGCCATGATCATCTTGCCTTGTTCGATGGGAACAGCAGGGAAAATTGCTGCTGGTACAGGCGGGAATCTGCTGTGCAGAGCAGCGGATGTTTGTCTAAAAGAAAAAGTGCGGCTAGTTATTTCACCGCGGGAAGCACCGTTAAATACGATTCATCTTAGGAATTTGGTAACACTGTCTGAATGCGGAGCAGTTATTCTTCCACCTGTCCCTATGTTTTATTCTAAAAAGGAAACATACATAGAACTTATAGAGGGAATAGTGGGGAGAATTCTTAAATCAGCAGGTATAAGTAATACATTATTTACAGAATGGAGAAATTAACTTATGCAATTAAAAAGTAAAATTTTGATTTTTATGATGATAGGAGTAGTATTTTTGACGGCTTGCACCAAAGAAAAACAAACACTTACTGTTGGGATTATGCCTGACCTAGATTCCATTCCATTTGTTGTAGCCAAAGAGCAAGGGTATTTAAAAGAAAATATCATTTTAGAAATCTATAAAAGTCCAGTAGATAGGGATAGTGCTTTTTACTCAGGCCATTTAAATGGAACAATATCAGATGTACTTGCAGCATGTATTGCCAAAGAAGGGGACTTTCCTGTTTTTATCACTTCAAAAACCAATGGGCGTTATGGCCTAGTCACTAGTCAGGCATCAGGGATTACAAGTGCCAAAATGCTGGAGGGTAAAGAAGTCGGACTTAGTTTGAATACCATTATTGAATATGTAACAGATACGGTGGTAGCAGCAGAGGGGGGAGATCCGAGTCTTGTAACAAAAGTTTCGGTTCCTAAAATTCCTTCAAGACTTGAACTCCTAGAAAATAATCAAATTCATGCCGTTGCGATGCCTGAACCCTACGTCACAGCAGGGGCTGCATCAGGCCATGTTATTTTGAATACTTCTGAAGCACTAGGGATTAATCCGGGGGTGATGCTGTTTACAGCAGAAGCTGTTGAGACAAGGGCGACAGAAATCAAGGCACTTTATGAGGCTTATGATAAGGCGGTAGAGTATATAGCAACTCACCCTAAAGAAGCTTTTATGCCACAGGTGATGGAAGAATTAGGACTGCCACAGACAGCCGAGGGAGTTCAGTTGCCTGCTTATGAGAAAATGACATTACCCGAGGAACAGGAAGTATTAAGAGCTATGGAATGGCTAAAGAATAAAGAGCTTTTAAAAAATACATATACTTATAACGATTTAGTTGTGGAAATGAAATGATTACATTAGATGTCAAAAAAGTTTATTATGAGATAAGCAAGCCCATACTGGGATCTGTAACCTTTCATGTTAAAAAGGGTGAGATTGTCACACTTGTTGGAGAATCGGGAAGGGGTAAATCTACTGTGCTCAAGATGATTGCTGGTGTGCATAAAGGATTTGAAGGGGAGGTCAGGCTTCCTCAAGGGACACGTATAGCAGTTATTCCTCAAAACAAATGTCTTTTACCTTGGAAAACAGTTTATGAAAACATTGTGCTGCTCAAAAAAATAAGAACTAACAAGCGAGAGAAGCAAAAAATAGACTATAAAAAAGCGGAAAGGCTTATTGAAGAGTTGGGACTTACAGGCTTAGAAAAGCAATATCCCCATCAATTAAGCGGAGGACAATATCAAAGAGTAGCACTAGGGCAAGCTTTTTTTTATGAACCGGATATTATTTTAATGGACGAACCTTTTTCGGCATTGGATGCCAAAACTAAAACGAGTATACAAGATATTTTTATAAGGCTGCAAAAGCAGCATGATATCACAGCTCTTTTTGTAACCCATACGTTAGATGAAGCAGAATATATGCAAAGCAGAGTGATTGATTTGGAGAAACTATGAAAAAATGGATAGGAACAGGAGTACTCATCATAGTCTGGCAGCTGGCAGCAATGGTGATGTCCCAAAAAATTTTGCCAGCACCTCTAGAAGTTTGTATCAGTTTGATATCGCACTGGAATAGTTTGATTTGCCATAGTTTTTTTAGTATTTATAGACTGTTAGCAGGAATGGGGTTAGCCATAATTGTTGGCATGCCGATTGGTATTTTAATGGGCTACTTTAAGAAATTAAGTGACTTGCTTTCCCCTATTATTTACTTATTGGCACCTATACCTAAGATTGCACTACTACCATTGATTATGCTGTTTTTTGGTATAGGTAATCAGTCAAAAGTTTTTATTATCTTTATTATCATGGTATTTCAGGTCATTGTTGCAGTACATGATGCTGTCAAAAATATTCCTAGTGCCTATTTTTTTCCTTTTCATACGATAAAAGCCAGTCACCAATCTATCTTAATCCATGTTGTTATTCCTGCTACAATGCCGGAAGTTTTTACAGCACTTCGTATTGGATTTGCTACGAGTCTGTCCGTTTTATTTTTTGCTGAAACCTTTGGTACCACATGGGGGCTTGGGTTTTACATTATGGATATGTGGATGAGGCTTGATTACACGCAAATGTATGCAGGGATTATGATGTTGGGATTTCTAGGCCTCGGCAGTACATCCTTTATTGGAAGATTAGAAAACTATTTATGTCCTTGGGGCAAACTTTAGAAGCAAAATGAAATAATTTACCTCTGTTAGGGGATAATAAAGTCAATAAAACGAAGAAAGGATGTGAAACCTATGGGATTTCTAAGATGGCTTGGAGGAATCGTTGTGTTCTTTTGGCTAATGGGGTTCTTATTTAGAGTTGGAGGAGGACTCATTCATATACTGCTTATAGTGGCAGCAGTTGTTTTTATCATCGACTTACTGGTAGGCAGAAAAAACAGGATTTAAAAAGGATAGAAAGAGCCCGCTGAGTATGCTAAACTATAAGCATACTCAGCGGGTTCTAATCATTAAGATATTACATAATTATTTTTCAAAAAACCATGTAAAAGGCCAGGAGGTGAACGATATGGAATCTATGGAGTTATCCCTTACTACACCGGCATTACTTTTTCCAGCAATCTCTCTTTTGATGTTAGCTTATACCAATAGATTTGTGGTGCTCGCACAATTAATAAGAGATCTTTACACAAAATATAAAGCAGAGCCAGATATCATTTTGCATGAGCAAATCAAAAATCTAAGAAGGCGGATAAAAATCATTAGAAATATGCAGATATTTGGAGCACTTAGTTTTTTCTTTTGCGTGATGAGTATGTTTCTTATTTATGCAGGCAAACAGTTTCTTGCCAATGTGATTTTTGGAGGAAGTCTGATATTACTTTTGGCTTCTTTAGGATTTTTAGTTTTGGAACTGCAAATATCTATTCATGCCCTTAATATACAACTAGAAGGTTTTGAAGCAGATAGATGCTGTGGAGACAAAGATCAATAAATCATTGTATAATGAAGCAATCTATTTAGAAATAAAAGTGCTGCTTTTGAAATAGTGTCTTCTGGATGAATCATATAAAGAAAGTCTCTTGTATAGGGAAATGCCACTGGAAGACTGGCTAACTCATTGTTTTTAACAGCATCATTGACGACCAGAGAAGATATAAAGCTGATACCTAAATTATTTCTAACAGCTTCTTTGATTGCATAATTACTGCCTAGTATCATAAAGTTTTTGGGATAGATGCCTGCGTTATTCAAAAAAGTAATAAGATTTTCTCTTGTTGGAGCAGGGCTCTTTTTAGATGAAAAAACTGCCTCTGTTGCTAAAGGATGATCTTTTGAAACCACAACAACCATCGTGTCTTTATAAAAGTTGCCATGTCTATAATTATCTACCGGGACAGTTCCTTCCACCAAAGCGATATCTAACTGATGTTTTTTAAAGCGATCGTAGATATGAAAAGTATTTTCTATAGTGACTTCAATTTTGATGTGAGGAAATTCTTTGACAAAGGCACCTAGGATAGAAGGGAGAAGAAATTCGCCGATAGTCATACTGGCTCCAAGCTTTAAAGTGCCGCTTAGGCTGTTGTGATAATTAAAAAGTTCTTCCTCAGTGTCTTTTAAGATGAGAGACATCTGTTTTGCACGGTTATACAGCATCTTGCCAGTGGGCGTAATCACGATAGCTTTTTGCTTATTAGATCGGTCAATCAGCTTGGTATGAAAATGGTTTTCGAGATTGGCAATATGCAAACTGACACTAGGCTGAGAAAGGCTCACTAGTTTAGCCGCCTTAGTGAAACTTTTTTGTTCGACCACAGCAATAAAGGTCTTAAGTTCATCTATCATGATTAAATAACCTCCTATTTATTAGAAAAACTGATAGGTATTATAAAAAATACAAATTTTACTTATGAGTATGATGCCATTATACTTGAAATAAATGAAAGATTCAATAAAGGAGAATAACGATGTATACATTAAAAGAGACTCTACTTAGTGAAATAGAAGGTTTTAGACAATTAGGCCATCAATTTGTAAATGGAGAAATCAACCGTGCAGATTTTAAGGGGATTTCGGGTGGCATGGGTGTATATGCGCACAGAGATGGCAAGAATTTTATGATTAGGCTTAGAATGCCAGGGGGAGTTGTTTCAAAAGAGCAGCTTAAGGGTGTCTATAAATGGGCCCAAAAGTATCAGTTGTCTTTTGTGCATTTAACAACTAGACAGGCCATCCAGTTACACGGGCTAACTATAGATCAGGTCTGTGAAGTGATGGAAGAGGCTCTGGCCTATGATATTTATACAAGAGGGGGAGGAGGCAATTTTCCGAGAAATGTCGCAACGTCTCCCTTATCTGGAGTAGAGGCGGGAGAAGCTTTTGATATTACCCCTTATGCTTTGTTAGTTAACACTCATTTTGTTGAGAGAATGTGTACCTATAAGCTTCCAAGAAAATTTAAGGCAGCATTTTCAAACAATGGACTGGATCATGCAAACTGTACAGTTACGGATATAGGGTTTTTAGCGGTTCAGCATGAAAATAACCCGTATTTTAAGTTGTATCTAGGAGGGGGACTTGGTAAAAATTCTTCTACAGGCGTAGTATTTGATGAATTAGTAGCCCCAAAAGACGTGCTTTATCATGTTGAAGCGATTATTAAGCTGTTCATGGCAGAAGGTGATTATCAAAATAAGGGCAAAGCCAGAATCAGGTATATTGCTCAGAGAATGGGAGAAGAGGCATTTATAGCTTGTTACCGTCACTATTTAGAGCGAGAAAAGCAAAGAGGTGGCCTAGATTTGGCAGTGGATTTAAAAACCATTGAAAGAGAGGGTCTTGAAATACTAAATGAAAATCACTCAAGACTTTTCAAACAAAAACAAAAAGGCTTGTATAGTATTTATACACATCCAGTAGGTGGTCAGCTTGAAACAAATGATTTAAAAGAATTGCTGGATGCTTTAGAACAGCTGGAAGAGCCAGATATAAGGCTTACGATGACAGAAGGCTTTTATATCAGACAGCTGAATGGCAAAGAGGCTGAACATATGCTTGAGATCACAGAACCTATGGGAGGCGGTACGAGGTTTGAACAGTCAACAGCCTGCATAGGCGTTCCGATCTGTCAGGTGGGCTTTTTAAATGGACAAAGTACGCTTTTAGACAGTATTAAGTACCTTAAGGATCAAGGACTTACCCGAGATATTCTGCCGGCTGTGCGCATATCGGGATGTCCTAATTCTTGTGGTACCCATGAGGTTGGCACATTGGGATTTGTAGGTAAGATGAAAAAAGTAGGCGACAAGATGAGCCCTGTGTTTGAACTGCATATAAAGGGAAGTACTAGTCCAGAGAATCTAAAACTTGCCATGTACAAAGGAGATTTATGTCAGGAGGATATCCCGCAATTTTTATATGAGCTGGCCAGGCTTATAGATGAGGAGCATGTAGACTTTTCAGAATGGCTGCTGAAACATGATGGGGCGTTCGCAGAACTCTTTCAAAAATTTGAAGTATAGGTTATCCATAGAAGAAGCTGCTAATAGGCGGCATTACTTATCAGTAACTTCTTCTAACTGTGCTAAGATTTTTGAAACGCCTATATGCCAATTTGGGTCTGCCGCATATTTTTTATTAATCCATTGAATGGGGTCTTCATTTGCTGGACATCCTTCACTCAAATTAAGAAGTGTTCGGGCAGCAATACTGGAGGTTTCGGAAATATTAGTATTAAAATCCTGCCAGCTTCCATACACGTTAAAAGGATTATTGGCCATAGCAACCGCATGAGGATGAGATTTTGGGACAAAAGATTGTTCTTGACCTGTTATAGCAAACATTAAGAGTGGATTGATATTGAATGTTTTGGCAGTCTCAATGATACAGCTGAGATAAGGTTCATCAGCAAGCATGGAATTCCTTTCGTTAAGCCAAAAGGCCAAAGCCTCTTGATTGATTTCCTTGTATTGCAAGGAAGGTATTAAATGATTTTCTTGTGTAGGTAATACATCACTATCAGTGGAGGAAGCTGCAAGCTGTACATCGTTATTGATAGCTGGGATCGTAGCTTCTACGGTCAAAAGCGGCTGAGCCAAATCCTTCTGTGTCAATGAACTTTGAAAAATCACCCAGCTTAAAGAGATAATAGCTATAAAGAAGGCCGCAGCATATGGAAATGAAGCGGTTTTGTAAAGTGCTGTATCCGTAGTAGCACCAGAGGCAACGACAGGAGGTGCAGCTTCATCCGATTTGTTTTTTAAATGGTTTATAGATTCATAGAGTTCCTCTTTTGAAAAAGTCATGTTTTCGTGATGACTCAGCCAAGCTGTAAGATTTTTGGCAAGGCATTCCTCGGAATGATGAAGTGGCACGAAGGCTTCAAATAGTTGGTAGGCAGTTAAATCAAAATCTCCTTTTTTAACAGCTTCTTTTAGGAGGCTGTTTTTTATTTGTGCTTGAACAGTCTGATCAAAATCGATAAGATATTTATCCAAAAGTTTGTGAACAGCAGAGGCAAAGAGTTTAGCTCTATAATCTGAGCTGCTATGAGGGTATCTTTGCCTAATGAGTGTGCGGAGTTGTAGGATATTCTGATGATATAAAATCTGGTTACTTCTAAGATTCTCTGTGATATTCAACATTTTCACCCTTTATCAGCTAAAAAGATTAATAGGTATAGTATAAACAAGAATCATTTATTTAGCAAAAGGTTTTTGTCATGAGTTAGACCATCTCGAAGGGATACTTTTTACAGATTGGGTGACAGAGTATTTAGAGGAAAGCAGATCGCTTGACAATCAGCCTTTGGGATGCTACTATTCAACTAGTTAATAAGCAAAAAGAAGTATTTAATACAGCATGAGTAAGTGGGGGAATCAAATGATTTATTTAGATTATGCAGCCAATACACCTGTCAGTCAGGAAGTTTTGGAGGTTTTTCAAGAAGTTTCAATGACATATATTGCCAATCCTAATTCATCTCATAGGTTAGGAAGAGAAGCTAAAGCAAGACTAGATTTATCAACTGCTGAGACAGCTAAAATACTGGGAGTTAAAGAAAATGAAATTATCTATACGTCTGGGGCTAGTGAGGCTAATAATTTAGCAGTTAAAGGTATTGCTGAAACCTATAAAAGACACGGCAGGCATATGATCACAACTTATTTGGAACATTCATCAGTTACGGGCGCCTTAACAGCCTTGCAGAGTAAAGGTTATGAAGTGGATTTTGTTGATATCCTAGACAATGGACTTGTAGATTTAGAGCATCTCAAAGAGTTGTTACGGGAAGATACGATACTGGTTTCAATTGGTTATGTAGACAGTGAACTGGGGATTGAACAGCCTGTTGATCAGATTGGAGAGATTTTATCTCATTATCCCCACTGTTTTTTTCATGTGGATGCCACCCAAGCAATAGGCAAAATACCAGTTTCTTTAGAGTTTATAGATTTAATAGTGTTTTCTCCTCATAAGTTCTATGGACTAAATGGTTCTGGTGTGCTCATTAAAAAAGAGAATCTGCTTCTAGAGCCACTTATTCATGGCGGAAAAAGCACAACTATTTTTAGAAGCGGTACACCGATGCTTGCATTGGCAGCGGCAGCGGAGAAAGCTCTTGCTTTAGCTGTATCTTCTCAAAAAGGAAACGATGAAAAGGTAAGGATGCTTAATAAAAAACTTCAAGAAGCCCTCAAGCGTTATCCAAAGGTTACAATTAACAGTACAGAAAAATCTGTACCTTATATCTTAAATGTCAGCGTAGTGGGTGTAAAGTCTATAGTTTTTCAAGAGGAATTAGAAAAGCACAGCGTGTATATCTCCACTAAATCGGCCTGTTGTCCGGTGAATACCGTTTCTAAAGCCGTTTATGCGCTTACAAAGGATAAAAAAAGAGCTTTGTCAACCCTAAGAATAAGTCTAAGTCACCTGACGACTGAAGAAGAGCTGGATGTCTTCTTGCAATGTTTTGAGCAGTGTTATAAAAAATTAGTGAAATAAGGATAAAAATATGGAAAAGTATCAAGAAATAGAAAGAAGTATTATCAAGAAATACCGTAAAGAAATATGGTCCAAGTTTATCACCGGTGTCAATGACTATCAACTCATTCAAGAAGGGGATAAGATTGCTGTCTGTATCTCCGGCGGTAAGGATTCCATGCTCCTAGCAAAATGCATGCAGGAATTACAAAAACATGGCAAAGTAAAATTTAAATTAGAGTTTGTTGTAATGGATCCAGGTTATAACCCATATAATAGACAGGTTATCCTAAGTAATGCACAGCATTTAAATATCCCTATAAAAATATTTGATACACAAATATTTGATATTGTAGCATCTGTAGATGAATCACCCTGCTATTTATGTGCAAGGATGAGAAGGGGATACCTCTACAAGTATGCCGAGGAACTGGGATGTAACAAAATCGCGTTAGGGCATCATTTTGATGATGTCATTGAGACTGTTTTAATGAGTATGCTTTATGCAGGAGAAATCAAAACCATGATGCCTAAACTTCACAGTACAAATTATGAGGGCATGGAACTAATCAGACCTATGTATTTGGTTAAGGAAGAACATATCCTTGCATGGAAAAGAACCCATGATTTACAATTTATCCAATGTGCCTGTCGTTTTACTGAAAACTGTGTGTTAGGGGATAATGGGGGAGGTTCTAAACGACAAGAAATGAAAGTACTCATTAAAAAATTTAGACAAACCAATCCCCATATTGACATGAATATCTTTAGAAGTGTGCACAATGTTAATTTAAATACGGTCATAGGGTACCGCAAAGATAACAAGGTTCATAGCTTTTTGGATGAGTACGATCAATAAAAAAGTAATAAAAACTCTGTTGTTTTAATGACGGAGTTTTTGTATTTTTATCAAAAACAGAGTTTGAAATGAAAAGATTGGCAGAAAGATAGGAGTGTGCTATATTAAAGCATATAGGCAGGTGCAAATTATAAAATTGATTGGAGGCAGCAAAGGTTATGTTAGTATGGAAAGAAGAGTATTCAATAGGTGTTCCTTTGATTGATGAACAACATCAGCATATGTTTGAAATAGGTAATAGCGCCTATGAACTATTAAAAGACGATTTTTGCACAGACATGTATGATGGGGTCGTTGAAATCATTAAAGAGTTAAAAGAGTATACAAAGCTTCATTTCAAAACAGAAGAAGAGTACATGCTGAGTATCAAATATAATAAATATTTTAGCCAAAAAGTAGAACATGATGACTTTATTCAAAAAATTAATGAAGTAGATTTTGACAAGGTAGATGATAACCCGAAAAAATACATAGAAGATATTTTAGGGTTTGTTTTTAATTGGACCTTAGACCATATATTACAAAAAGATAAGCTGATTAAAGCAGAGTAAGAATCACTCAAAAAGGACTATGAAAAGGCCGTAAATCTGGCAGATTCATAGTCCTTTTGATTAATCATTTAAAATAGTCTGGATAGCTTTTTCTCTTGCAACAATCACTTTATCGCACCATTTGTCAAAATCAGGATCTTCGATCTGATACTCAGGATGTTCTAAAATCCAATGGATTGTCTCTCTAATACCTTGGTCAAATCGGATAGGCGCTGTAAATGCTGGGACAAGTCTTTTGAGCTTTGTATTATCAAAAACAACAGTGTTTGCTTTATCCCCTATGAGGCTTCCTCTATAATCCAGAGGAGAACAGGCATCCAGAAATTCTGAGGCTATATGAATAGCATTGAGTTTGACACCTAAAGCATCTGCAATCATTTGATAGATTTGGTTCCAAGTCAATGACTCATCAGAAGTGATTTGAACAGCTTCTCCAATGGCATGGAGATTGCCCATAAGACCAACAAAGCCTATTGCAAAATCACGGCTATGGGTCATTGTCCATAAAGAGCTGCCATCTCCGTGAATAATAACAGGCTTACCTTCAAGCATACGCTTGGCCACTTGCCAGCTGCCACGGCTCCCATGAACGGCAAGAGGAATAGAACGGTTACTGTAAGTGTGGCTAGGCCTTATGATGGTGACAGGAAAGCCATTCTCACGGTATATTTTCATGAGATACTCTTCACAAGCTATTTTGTTACGAGAATACTCCCAGTAAGGATTTGAAAGGGTAGTTCCTTCAGTGATGAGATAGTTTGAAAGAGGTTTCTGATAAATAGAGGCAGAACTTATAAATATAAATTGCTTGGTTTTATTTTTAAATAAACGATAATCTCTTTCAAGCTGTATCGGTGAAAAAGCAATAAAATCTGCAACTACGTCAAAACTCATAGAGTCAATAAGCTTTGAGACTAAAGCCTCATCATTAATATCTGCTGTAATCTCCTTAGCGCCATCTGGTAATTCATGATTTTTAGAACCTCGGTTTAAAAGATAGAGCTCCCATCCTTCTTCTAATAATAAGTTGGAAATAGCTGTACTGATCGTTCCGGTTCCGCCGATTAATAGTGCTTTCATCATCATCCCCCTATAAATAGATTATAATAGTTATCAAGTTAGCTTTTTTTACTAAATTCATTTTTGCATTGAGGGCAGGTAATACGGATGCGTCCCCTGCCTTTAGGGACCCTCAGAGTTTGTGCACACTCAGGACATTTATAGTATTTGTGAGTCCGTATATACTTTAGCCGAGTAAAAGATTGGTTTAATTTGATTTTTATAGGCAGCCACAATCTTAAAAAAGATCTATTTTCCTGTTGCCGTTTAGAGATATTTTTAGATAAACCTCTTAAATAAGCTAAACCAAGTAAAATATAAGTCAATAGTTGTAAAATAGTGGAATGGAATACAAGGGCTAAAAGAGAGAATAGGATAGAAGCTGCCAGCAGCATGATAGAAAGTTGATCTAGTCCATATCTGCCGTACATAAATTTTTTAAACCCATTCATAATAAACTGCTCCTTTCATTAAGATTGACATAAGCTCTTGTGATGGCGCATACAGTAAAATGAAGCTTCTGCAAAGTATAGTTAACAACTGCTTTTATAGTATGGCATTCTATCATTTAATCATATGCCTGCGAGGTCTATTTGTCAATTCCAGCGGTTGTAAAACAAGTAAATACGAAGTAACCCTTTTAATGGAAAAAGCATATTGATAGTATAAATAGGTATAGGAGATGTGATGAAATGCAGGGAATGGATCAAAATATTAAAAAGAGCAGTATTTTAGACATTAATCAAGACCATGTTACTTTTACAGGAGAAAGAATAGTTATCAATCAACAAGTCAAAGAAAATGCCCGCACAAATAATATTCTAAAAGAGCATATGGTAAGGTATGAACTGGCCAGCAGTTTTGTAAAAGAGAAGAAAGTGTTGGATGCAGCTTGTGGGACAGGATATGGAACTAAGATGCTCAAGTGTGCTGGGGCAGAACATGTAACGGGTATTGATATTTCTCAGGAAAGTATTGACAATGCCTTATTGACCTATCAAGAAGATCATATAGAGTTTATTCAAGGAGATGTCTATCATCTGCCATTTTCAGGAGAAGTTTTTGATGTAATAGTATCTTTTGAAACAATAGAGCATATCGCTTCAGGAGAGGCGTTACTCAAAGAAGCGGCAAGGATTTTAAAAATTGGGGGAACACTGATTATTTCAACACCTAATCGAAGTATTAGCAACCCAGGTTTGTATATGGAAGAGAGACCGATCAATAATTATCATCCTTATGAGTATAAAACAATAGAATTCATAGGAGAGCTGCTTAAATATTTTGATATACTAGAACTCTATGGTCAAGGTTTCATAGAGGACTGCGATACCTTTGCTACAAAAGTCATGCGGCAGGCAAGAAATTTGAATGTAGACTATAAACCAAGGCCAAATCAAAAAGTACCCAGTCATTATGTTATTCCTTTAGGAGAAATGAAAAATGCAGATCCCACATATATTGTGGCGGTATGTACTAAGAAAAACAATTCTTGTTTAATCAGCTTATAAAATTGAAGGTATCGTTTTAGGAGTTTTCAGGGAATTCATTTAAAAGAGGACAGAGGTATGTTATACTAAGAGTAAGGTTAACCTATTAAACAAAGATAGG
>JARBTY010000202.1 GCA_029239935.1 Clostridia bacterium
TGATGAATTTGCTTACGATCTTCCGTTAAAATCTGTACCCAAAAAAACTTCTCTTTTTAATAAACTTTTTAGTAAAGGAGTATGATTATGTCTATCAATTTAGAAACAAATATTTTAAAGGGCATTGACTTGGAACAAATGCCTGAAACCAATGCTTTAGTCCCTGTACAGTCTGATGATGTTCTTTCTTTCACCCAGTCTTACAAGGATAAACTCCGTACTTCTCCTGAGGTGGAGGCGCTCACCAGCGAAATTCATGTAGAGGATCTTAACACCATTTTAGCCTTTGGCCAAAAAGCAACCGAAGGTATCTCTAAAGTATCAGATAGTCTCCTTTCCACAATGAAGGCCGTAAAAGCCGAAGAAGCTGGTGAAATGATCGGACAGCTTACCAAGGTCATGGATAAATTTGATATTAAAGACCTCGAAACAATCAAAGAGCCCAACATGTTTCAAAAACTTTTTAACAAAGCTAAAAACTCAGTAGATGCTATGTTTCAAAAGTATGAGTCTATGGGCAGTGAAGTAGATAAAATTTATATTGTGCTCAAAAAGTATGAATTAGATATAGAAAATTCTAATAAAAGCCTTAAAATGATGTATGCCACAAATATTGAGTATTATCAAAAACTAGAAAAATATATTGTAGCCGGAGAGATGGGTCTAAAGGAACTGGATACAGAGCTTATTCCTAGATTTGAAGCGGAAGCCGCAGCATCCGGTGACCAGCTGGCCATGGCTGATGTGCAAAATCTAAAGCGGGTACGGGATATGCTTGAACAAAGGGTGTATGACCTACAGATTGCTGAAAACATCGCACTTCAGACTATTCCAATGCTACAAGGTATTCAGTATAGCAATTACAACCTCATTCGTAAAATTAACTCCGCTTTTATTATCACACTCCCTATTTTTAAGCAATGCCTTACTCAGGCCGTTATGCTAAAAAGGCAGGAACTGCAAGCCAAAAGCTTACAGGCCCTTGATGATAAAACTAACGAGCTCCTGCTAAGAAACGCGGAAAACATGAGCAAACAAACGACCAATATTGCAAGGCTTGCCGGCACCAGCTCCATTCAGATAGAAACTCTCGAAAAAACTTGGCAAACTATTATGCAAGGGATTGAGCAGACCAAAGAAATCGAAGAAACTAACCGCTTATCCAGACAGAGTAATGCAGCTAAGCTAGAAAGCATGAAATACGATATGATTAAGAAGAACACCCGGTAAGGCTTATAACTTCACAAAAAATTATACTAGGAGGCAACTCATGATTTATGACCGTTTAACAAACATTGAAAACTACAAGGGTATCTCTTCCCATCTAGATACTGCTATCCAATTTATCATATCCAACGATCTTCAAGCATTACCTTTAGGGCGCACTGAAATAGATGGTGACAATGTATTTGTGAATGTTATGGAAGCCTATACCAAACCCGCCAATGAACTTTTATTTGAGACTCATACCCAGTATATGGATATCCAAATAGACCTTGAGGGCTCTGAGCTCTTAGAAGTTGCTCTTGATCACCTAGAAGAGACCACACCTTACTGCAGTGAGCGGGATATTGCTTTTTACAAAGCAGCGCCCTCCTCTTCCTGTTCATTAGATAGCAGCAAGTTTATTATTTTCATGACTGAAGAAGCTCACAAACCCTGTATCGGCGCAGTCAATGAGACACCTATTAAAAAATGTGTGTTTAAAGTATCCAAATAATAAAAGCTCGTATTTATAGTCTTTAATGATCTTGAAAAGAGGGATAATATGAAAGAACTCGTATTAATTATTAGACCAGAAAAGCTTGAAACAATCAAAGAGATTCTTAATACCCATGGTTTTACTGGCATTACCATTTCAAGTGTTATGGGATGTGGTGTTCAAAAAGGTCTGACTCAGGAATATAAAGACTTAAAGACAAACATTAACCTTTTACCTAAGATTAAAGTGGAAGCAGTTGTTGCTGATGAAAAGGTTGAGGATATCTTATTAGATGTACATCAACAAATTGCCTCAGGTCATCCTGGGGATGGTAAAGTGTTTGTTAAACCTATTGATGATGCGATGCGTATTAGAACAGGTGAACGAGGAGAAAAAGCCCTTTAACTGCAATATCAAAAGCCAGCCGTCACATCGGGAACCTTCATATTCCCTTGCGACGACTGGCTTTTAGTTTGTATTTATCTTCTTTATGCTGCCGTAACCTTTTTGCCGCTTACTTTCTTTTTATTCTGTATGTCTTTGTATAAAAAGAAAATGAAAGCTGCAATAGCTGTTATAATGCCCACTGGATACCCAATGCTGTCCGCTAGTTTGAGCCCTTCTGGCGCAATGATAATGTAAGTAACCGTTACTGCTGTCATAAATGCTGCCGGTATAGAACAGATATAGTGGAAGCTTTTATTTTTCATCAGATAGCTGGCTGCTGCCCATAGCATAACCATCGCTAAAGTTTGATTTGCCCAAGCAAAGTAACGCCATATAATTGCAAAGTCAATAAAACATAAGGCAACACCTATTGCAAACAAAGGAATAGCTATAATGAAACGATTTCTGAACTTTGCTTGATTAAATTTTAAGGCATCTGCAATAGCAAGTCTAGCACTTCTAAACGCTGTATCACCGGATGTAATAGGACAAGCAACTACTCCGAGAAGTGCAAGAATTCCACCAACTCCTCCTAGAAGTGAAACTGAAATCGTATTAACAACTACAGCCGCTTCTCCAGCTTCTGATAAAGCTTTTGTGCCTCCGAAAAAGGCCATTGCTGCTGCTGCCCATATTAATGCAATAATTCCTTCTGTGATCATTGCCCCATAAAAGATTTTACGTCCTTGATTTTCATTGGACATACAACGGGCCATAAGTGGTGACTGAGTTGCATGAAATCCGCTGATTGCTCCGCAGGCAATGGTAATAAAAAGATATGGGAAAATAGCTTTGCCTGTAGGATGCAGGTTATTAAACTGTACCTCTGGAATCGTATAACCTTTTAAGAATATCCCACCTATGATACCAACACCCATAATAAGTAAAGTTGCTCCAAATACAGGATAAATTTTACCAATTACCTTGTCTATAGGGAGTACTGTCGCCAGTAAGTAATAGACAATAATGACAGCTACCCAAGCAAGTCTTGGTATGCCAGTCATATTATAAAGAAGTCCAGCTGGCCCGTTTACAAAAACAACACCTACTAAAATAAGTAAAATAACTGAAAAAATACGCATAGCATTTTTGGCTGATGTTCCAAGGTAATGTCCTACAATCTCTGCCATAGTCTCACCATTATGACGGGTTGAGAGCATACCTGCAAAATAATCATGGGTTGCTCCAGCAAATATAGATCCTAGCACAATCCATAAGAATGCTGATGGTCCCCAATAAGCTCCTGCTACTGCTCCAAAGATTGGTCCAAGCCCCGCAATGTTAAGAAATTGAATAAGAAAAGCTTTTTTGGTTTCAATGGTAACAAAGTCCACGCCATCTGCCATAGACACCGCTGGTGTTGGTCTCTTTTCATCCATTCCAAATATTTTTTCAACCAGCTTGCCATAAAAAACATATCCTAAGATTAAAGCAATTACAGAAAGTATAAATGAAATCATACTCGTCCCCCCTATTTGTTTTGTTATACCTATAATTATACCTATTTTATATTTTTTTTGTGTATTTAGCCCTGAAATGCAAAAAATACAACCTGAAAGGTTGTATTTTTTATCCTAACGGCAAGCTATATGCTTACTGTTTTTGTTATTATCTAATATACATTAAGGTCTTAAAGATCTTTGTATTACGCCTGCTGATAGGCACTTCTTCTTCACAGCCCTGAAATTTAACGGCATAGGTATTATTAAACCAAGGCACCACCTCACAAATAGCGTCTAACCTAATAATATAGCTTCTATGGCATCTAAAAAACAGCTCTGGATCTAGTTGCTCTTCTAATTCTCCCAACGTATCAGAAGTTATAAACTGCTCCGTTTTTGTAATGATAGCTGTCTCACTTCCATTGGTTGTACAAAACAAAATATCTTCTTTGCTTATCAAGTAAATCCTGTCATTTTTCCAAACAGGCAGCTTGGCACACTTTTTAGTAGACTGTGGCGCTTCAACGACTTGCTGAATAGCTTTAAAATCCACTTTTTTTTGCTGGAGCTGCTCCTCTATTCTTTTTATTGTTTTTTCTAACCGACTCTCACTTAATGGCTTTAAAATATAATCAATGGCATGAATTTCAAAGGCCTGTATCGCATATTCATCATAAGCAGTAGCAAATACAATAAGCGGAGCTTTCTCTAATCTTAGGAGCAGCTTAGCCAGCATAAATCCATCGATCTCCGGCATAGAAATGTCTAGAAAGACCACATCTACAACTGTCTTGTGAATAGCCTCCAAGGCATCTGCCGGATCCGTAAAAGCACCTATTATCTCTATGTGCTCATAATCCTTAAGCATATAAACCAATTCATCTATCGCCGGCTTCTCATCATCTACTACCATTACTTTAATCACTTGGACTCACTCCTTGCGGTAAAATTAAACTCACCGTAGTGCCGTGTTCTGGTTTACTATCGATCTTGAGTGCTGTACCATAAATACTCTTCAGACGGTTATTTACATTCCGCACACCAATTCCCCCTTTTGTCTGTCCACCATCTAACAATGTATGCACCTTTTCCTTGGTCATGCCAATCCCATTATCTGTAATTTGTATATAAATAGCATTGTCCTTTTTATGCCCATGGATTTCAAGTCTTCCCCCTTCTTTCGTCGCCATCAACCCATGTTTTAGTGCATTTTCTACGATAGGCTGCAGGATAAGAGGCGGTACCATACAGTCTATACCTTCTTCAATATCATAAAGAACCTCTAACCTTTCCGAAAATCTGGCCTGCTCAATACTTAAGTAACTTTCAATATGTTTGAATTCCTGTGAAAGAGGAATAAAATCATCGGTTGTCTTAAAACTTGTACGCAGATAGTAACTGAGCTGCATCAGAAGTTCTCTTGCCTTGAGCGCATCTGTACGACAAAATGAAACAATGGTATTGAGTGCATTAAAAAGAAAATGAGGATGAATCTGTGCTTGAAGTAATTTAAGCTCGGCTTTATTGAGTAATTCTTTTTGATAGTAAATCTGACTCAGCTCCAGCTGCGTAGAAAAAAGATGACCGAGTCCTTTTGCTAGTTCTATATCTGAAGAAGTAATACTGTTCTCAAGAGATTTGTAAAGCTTCAGGGTGCCTATTACCTGCTCTTTCATCAATAACGGAACCACAATAGTCGCCTTTAGCTTACAGGCTGTGTGAGGACATTCTATACCTGTTTTATCTTGTGCTATCATATAGTGCTTTTGTTCGATGGCTCTTTTAGTAATACTTGTATGGATAGGATTATCTCTTTTGTGATGATCTCCGCCTATACCTATATGGGCAAGAATCCATTCCGTATCAGTAAAGGACACTGCTGCAACACCTGTTGCATCATAAATAATCTTTGC
>JARBTY010000027.1 GCA_029239935.1 Clostridia bacterium
TCATGTATTCTCACATTCCTCGATAGCTCAGCGGCAGAGCATTCGGCTGTTAACCGAAGGGTCGTAGGTTCGAACCCTACTCGGGGAGTTTGATTTAATTAATTTGTTAGGCCCATTGGTCAAGCGGTCAAGACACCGCCCTTTCACGGCGGTAACAGGAGTTCGATTCTCCTATGGGTCATTTATTGGTGATAATGCGATTTAGGGAAACACCCGTTTCCATACCGAACACGTAGGTTAAGACTAAATCGGCCGATGGTACTTGTCTGGAGACGGACTGGGAGAGTAGGTGGTTGCCAATTTTACGGCGGCATAGCCAAGTGGTAAGGCAAAGGTCTGCAACACCTTCATCCACCAGTTCAAATCTGGTTGCCGCCTTGAAAAAAAGAGTTTAGATTCGCTCTAAACTCTTTTTTATTGCTAAACTTGTTTTAAATATTTTTGAGGTATCATTTAACGTTACTAGACATATAGTAATATATAATCACGGTTTATTACGGCGGCATAGCCAAGTGGTAAGGCAGAGGTCTGCAACACCTTCACCACCAGTTCAAATCTGGTTGCTGCCTTTAAGAGAACTTAGGACTTCTAAGTTCTTTTTTTATTGATCCAGAAAACTAGAGTTTACTAGCAAGACATAAAATGATTATAAAACAAAAAGAAAATGTACCTTTTAAGCGTACATTTTCTTTTTGTTTTAAGATTTATATTTGCCTAATTCTGTTTTAAAGTAATCTGTTATATTTCTAAAGTCTTGTATATGATAAATCAGTTTATTAATTTCACTGGTATATTTTGTTACATTAGCACTTACTTCTTGAGAGGAAGCGGAATTTTCCTCTGCTATAGCAGCCAAAGACTCTATATTATTAAAAGCTATAGAGATACCATCTGCATCATTTTTTAATTCAACAATTGTTTGAAGCATAGAAGATGATACTTTTTGAATAGCTTGATTGGCTTCAGAACTAATATTTTTTACATCTTCTAGACTTTTTGTCTCCGTCTCTAAGGAAATATATTCTTTTTGAAGAGCTTCTACAAAGCTATTAATTTCTGTTACGAACTGGTCGAGATGGTTATTAATCTCATTAACGGCCCCTTTGGATTGTTCTGCTAGTTTTCTTACAGCATCAGCTACAACAGCAAATCCACGCCCTTCCTCACCAGCTCTTGCAGCTTCAATGGAGGCATTGAGTGCAAGTAAGTTAGTTTGCTCTGCAATGCTTGATACCATACCTACAATACTTGTAATATTATGGGCTTGCTCATGAAGATATTCACTTTTTTTATTAATCATCGTAAAGTTCTCAAGGGTATTAACTATATTTTGGCTTGTATGGGTAACGTTTTGATGACTACTGTCAATTTTCTGCATAGCCACAGAGAGTTCTTCTTTATTAGTATCCTCATTTTTGACAATTTGTCTAAGGATTGTTATATTATCGCTGAGAACGGAGGCAGCGGCAGTTGTATTTTCTGCCTGTGAAATGGCACCAAGTGCAACCTGTTCAACAACATCAGCAATTTCAGTAGAAGTTTCAAGCATAGTATCAGAAATAGCATGGATATTTTTTACAAAAGTATCCATTTCATCTGTAACCCCTTTAAAGCCAACAAAATCTGACTGAATGACTTTTTTGTGATTATTGATAAGATCATAAAGAGTCTCGAAAAAGTCATTAGTAGAGATTTTGCTGTGATGTATGTAATCATTGTCAACCAATCGTTTAAGTTCTGACTCTAACTGTTTGTGAGGCTTCAACAATAAAGAAGAAGACAGGAAGGTAACTAAAGAACTTCCAACAGTTAAAAGAATAGGTTTATACCATGGTTCTAATCCTAAAATAGGAGTGAAAATAATTAGATTACATAAAAAACTGAGTATCCCTATTTTGACAGAGATATTTTTAATGAAACCCAAAGATAAAATCCTGTTTAAAAAATATTTCTTGTGATAAAAGATAGTATCTGAAAAAGTAAGTTTAATAGCTAAGTAATCAGATGTCCTTTCAAGCTCCTCTACAATGACTTTTTCTTTAAAAAAATCAATACACCCTTCTAATAATCCAAAGAAATAATCAAACATTCCTCGTTTAGATCGGTAAGTAAAGACAGCTTCAGTATTAGAAATAGGATCAATAGCAACAAGTGGTGGTTTTGCCCCTGCAAATTTTTTGGTCATTACAACATGTATATCAAATAAAGATCTTAAAAAAGAATACATATTAGGTTGTTTGAAAAAAGATGGGAAATCCGCATAAAAAGCCAAAATGTTATCTTTTCCAATGGTTTTCCAAAGCTCAGCAGTAGAAATGTTTATTTGTTTAGCAAGTATTTTTATAAATTCTTTTACAGTATCATCATCGACAGTTTCAACAGGGGAGAAAATTTTATTTTGTTCCCAGCCTACTGTGAGCATAGATTTTTGAACGACAGTTTCACCATAAAGTTTTTTACAGGTTTTAATCCAGGTAGATACTACCGTACCTTTCATAGAATCACCATCCTATAGTTAGATTTAATAATTTCATTATACATCCATAATGAAGTTTTGTTAACAAAATGTTTTTTTATAGTCCTTATAATACCTATTTGGCTTATTTTGTAGATAGAAAGTAGGCATTTAAATATAGGCAGTAATTATGATATACTATAGGGCAGAATATCATCTATAAATAGAATAGATAAATATGTATAACTTTTGTAAAAAATGGGAACAAATCGAAGGAGGGTATAAAATGAACTATCTAATTGGAGATGTAGTGCAAATGAAGAAACCGCATCCTTGTGGGACAAATGAATGGGAAATTCTTAGGGTGGGTGTGGACTTCAAATTGCGCTGCCTTCATTGCAGTCATCTCATCATGTTGCCAAGAGAAAAGTTTGAAAAAAATGTGAAAAAAGTTCTTAGAAATATAAAAGAGTAATAGTAGACTCATTTAAGTCAGCAAAGTATTATTAAAGATAAAAAGCTTGTATTATAGACTTTTTTATGATATGATTATTAACTGTAATGAATTCCTTGCTCTATACAAATATAAGATATAGGGCCAATGTCCAGAAGGAGGTGTCAACGTGAAAAATTACGAATTAGCAATTGTGTTGTTTTCAACATTAAGCGAAGAAGAAAAATTAGGAACTCTCGAAAAAGTAAAAGACCTTATCATCCGTTTTGAAGGGGAAATTACTAACGTAGACGATTGGGGCAAAAGAAAACTTGCTTATGAAATCGATAAACAAAGAGAAGGTTTCTACTATTTCATTCAGTTCAAAGCGCAAACTTCTACTCCAGCAGAAATCGAAAGTAGAATTCGCATTATGGAACCAGTTCTTCGTTATTTAATCGTATCTCTTGATGATAAATAATATAATTACCTGAAGGAGGAGTTTGAAGTATGAATAAAGTGATATTAATGGGGCGTTTAACAAGAGATCCAGAAGTGCGCTACTCACAATCTGCGAGTCCAGTTGCAGTAGCAAGATATGGACTAGCTGTGAGAAGACAATTTGCAAAACAAGGCGAACAAGATGTAGACTTTTTTAATATTGTCGCGTTTGGTAAAGCAGGAGAGTTTGCAGAAAAATTCTTTAGAAAAGGGCAGATGGTTTCTATTGTTGGTAGACTTCAAGTTAATACTTGGGAAGATCAACAAAAAGTAAAACATACCTCTGTAGATGTTGTGGCAGAAGAACAACATTTTGCAGAAAGCAGATCATCAGCAGAATCTCGAGGCGTTATGATGGATACACCTTTAAATGCACCCGTACAAGCTCCCATTACTTCAGGTAATTCAGTAGAAGGCTTTATGCCAACTAACATTGAAGAAGATGACGATTTACCTTTTTAATTAACTATTCATTATTAAAGTGAAGGAGGGAACAATACAATGGCAATGCAAAAAAGGCATAATCGCAGAAGACGTAAAGTAAACCAATTTGCAGGTGACAATATCAAAAAGATTAATTATAAAGATATTAACACCCTTAAGAAATTTATTTCTGAAAGAGGCAAAATTCTTCCAAGAAGAATTACAGGTAACTCTGCTAAAGCACAACGTAAATTAACAGTTGCAATCAAACGTGCAAGGCACATAGCACTTTTACCATATACACAAGATTAATTTCTAGACTGATTTACAACTTATAGAGAGAATAAATAAGCACACACAACTATGCACACCACTACCTTAGCAGGTAGTGTTTTTTTTACTATCAGTATTTATTAAAAATTTGTAGAAAGACAATGCATACTAGAATTAAAAGTCATTTATATGGTATAATAAAAAAACATGAATTGGTAATGATGTAGCAATAGATTAGGAGGCATGTCTATACATGAAACGAAGTTTGAAAAGTGTCATAGCTTTAGTAAGTCTAATGCTTATTTATATTTTATTGGCTTCATTAGGTGTCTATACGACAATGGGGCTTATAGTATTTCCGGTTCTTTCGATACCTCTAGCTTTATGTCTTATAAAAGGTAAATTAACACTAGGCATAGATTTTATATTTAATATAGCCATTATCATGGGTATTTATCTTATAACTTATAGCATACAAAGTGTTTTAATTTACCTCATAAGTGCTTGTGTACCTGCGTATGCAGCTGCATTCTTTTATAAAAAGAAGGTACCGCTTCCCAATACGATTATGTATGTCTCGGTGATTATGACTTTGGCAGTATTTATATACTTTGCGGGTATGAAATCTGTGGGCATAGATTATGAAAAACAATTTATTTTGTTAGTAGATGAAATTAAGACTATTTATTTTCAATTATTAATATCTATGGAACAGTCTGCTTCTTCTCAAGAGATTTTACAGCAAAGTATGATGAAAGAAATTATCACGCTTATAACAGATACAATCAAGCAGGTTTATCCAGCTCTAATACTTATAATGGTAATAGCTTTTACATCCATTCAAATGATTTTCTTAAATAGTCTATTGGCTAAAAGAGGAACCAAAATCAGTAGTTTAAAGCCATTATTCAATTTTAAATTATCAAAGATAACCGTATTGATACTTTTTATGTCTATGATGGTGGCACTATTAAGTGAAAATACAAATAGCATATGGGTGGTGGTGGCACTTAATGTATTATTTGTTATGCAAAATTTAATGCAGGTAATGGGGATTATTTCTGTTAGTGTATTGCTTAAAAGAGCTGCTATTCACAAGGGACTTAAGGTGCTCGGGTATATTGTACTATTTATGTTGCTTGTAACCCCAACAAGCGTTCTCATGATGCTGGGATGTTTTGATACTATTTTTAACTATAGAAAAGCTACGATTATAGTTTAAATGAGGGGAAAGGAAATAGATATGAAAGATAAAGCAAAAAATAGTTTTTCTTATACCATGAGAATGCTGAAAGTTTCTCAGATTTTTATGAGCATCGGTGCAGTGGCAGCGGTTTTGTCTATAGCTAACAGAGCATTAGGTGTTGTCAGCTTGGTGCTGTTTGCAATTCTTCTAGCAGTAAGTATCTTATTTAAAAAAAATCTAGAGAATGTTATGAAGCAAAGGGTTATTGAGGAAGCTCAAGAGCTTTCTATTATAAGGAATACTATGTTTTCTAATGCACGAATCCCAGTGAGTATTATAGAACACTCTGGAACGATAAGATGGACTAACGGTGCTTTTTTAAATATGTTCGAGAATCGTGAACTTATAGGTAAAAATATCAAAAACATATTACAAGATATGAAATCTACTGAACTAGACAGCAATCAAAATACTTATGAAAGAGAAATTAAGATTAGAGAAAAAGATTATAGTATGTGTGTAGAGAAGTTTAAGTCATTTCAAAATGAAAATACTGTGATGTTTGTTTTGTATTTTATTGATATTACTGAAAACAAAATGCTCAAAAGACGCATTAAAGATCAAAGATGTATGGTAGGTTATCTGTGCATAGATAACTTTGACGAAATCATGCATAGTATTGAAGAAGTTAGAAGACCAATGCTTATGGCAATCATAGACAGAAAGATTAATTTATGGTTTAAAGAAAGAGAAGTTGTTATTTCAAAATTTGAAAGAGATAAATACTTACTGGTATTTAATAAAAAAGAACTGGATAGCATGCAGGAAAGAAAATTTGATATCCTAGATGAATTAAGGCACATTCAAGTAGGCAATGAATTACCAGTAAGTCTCAGTATAGGTATAGGCTATAACCTCAGTTCATTAACAGCTGCAAGGGAAGACGCAAGGGCAGCTTTTGACCTGGCCCAAGGGCGTGGAGGTGACCAAGCGGTTATTAAGAACAGCGATAAGTATACTTTTTATGGCGGCAAAACCAAAGAAGTAGAAAAAAGTGCAAGAGTTAAAGTCAGAATCAAAGCGTATGCTTTCAAAGAACTTCTGCGAGAGGCTGATAAAGTCTATATTATGGGACACAAAGGTATAGATATGGATTGCTTAGGGGCAGCTATGGGTGTTTATAGAGCAGCAGCTATTATGGGAAAAAAAGCACATATTATATTAAATGAACCAACATTTGCTATACAGGCTTTATATGATAGAATTATGGAGTCTAATGACTATGAGGATCTATTTATTTCTCATGATACAGCGCAGGCTGAAATCAAAAAAGATACACTGTTAGTTATTGTAGATGTGCACCGAACCAGTTATCTGGAGCACCCAGACATTTTGAAGATGGCAGATAAAGTTGTAGTGTTCGATCATCACAGAAGAAGTACAGACTTCATAGAAGATGCAGTTCTCACTTATTTAGAGCCCTATATATCATCAACTTGTGAAATGATTGCAGAGATTCTAAATTATCTTACAGACAAAATAAAGCTTACCCCTATAGAAGCAGATGCACTGCTTGCAGGAATTACAATAGATACCAAGAACTTTGTATTTAAAGCTGGAGTGAGAACATTTGAAGCAGCGGCGCTCTTAAGAAGAAATGGTGCAGACAGCAGCAGAGTCAGAATGTTCTTCCAAAATGATATGGCATTTTATAAGGCAAGAGCAGCTGCTATTAAAGATGCAGAAATGTGGCAGCATAATATTGCGGTATCAGAAGTAGATGGCAAACTGTTACATGCTCATATTGTGGCAGCTCAGGTGGCAGATGAACTGCTTAACATTAAGGGTATAGAGGCATCTTTTGTGATAACAAGCAAAGAAGATTATGTTATGATTAGTGCAAGATCTTTACATGATATGAATGTACAGCGGATCATGGAACTGCTTGGAGGAGGAGGACACTTAAGCGTAGCAGGTGCACAGCTTAAAGGAATGACCCCTATGGAAGCTAAAAAGCAATTAAGGCAGGCTGTCGATAAATATTTTGAGGAAGGTGAAATGAAATGAAAATTATATTAACACAAGATGTGAAAAAAGTAGGTAAAAAAGGTGAATTATTAGAAGTAAAAGATGGGTATGCGCGTAATGCATTATTCCCTAAAGGCCTGGCTATAGAGGCCAATGCAGTTAACCTTAATCAAAGAAAGCTGGAACAACGGTCAGAAGACAAGAAAAAACAAAATGAACTTGATGCAGCAAAAGCTATTGAAGCCAAACTAAAAGATAAAGAAATCAAAATACCTGTAAAAACTGGTGAAAGCGGCAAAATTTTTGGTTCTGTAACATCAAAAGAAATAGCAGAAACAATCAAAAAGCAGTTTGACATTGATATAGATAAGAAAAAAATACAGCTTAAAGAGGCGATTAAAGCTTTGGGGGCTCAAAAGATAGCTATTAAATTACATCCTGAGGTAACTGCGCAGATAACAGTTGTCATCACACAGGCATAGTATACTCATGGATAAAAGGAGAGGAATAGTCTATGGAAGAAATGCAGAATATGAGAATTCCTCCAAATAGTGTAGAGGCTGAACAATCGGTTTTAGGTGCTATTATTATGGATCATGAAGCTGTTGTAGTAGCTAGTGAAATATTAAGGCCTGATGATTTTTATAGACCAGATCATGCACAAATATTTGCTGCCATTATGGAGCTTTATACCAGCAGCAGCCCTATAGATCTAATAACTATTCAAGATAAGTTGGTTCAAAAAGGGATACTGGAGCAAGTGGGGGGCCTAAGTTATATTGCAGAACTAGCTAATATGGTTCCTACATCAGCCCATATCAAACAATACTCGAAGATAGTAGAAGAAAAGGCAGTGCTTAGAAGGCTGATTAAAGCCAGTAATGAAATTACAGCCAAAAGCTATGAGGGTGATGAAAAAATTGATAATATCATGAGTTTTGCAGAAAAGCAAATTTTTGATATTATTCAAAACAAACATACCGAAGATTTTTCTCATATTAATCAAATTGTGATTGACTCAATAGATAAGATTGAATATGCCCATCAAACCAAAGGGGGAGTTACAGGAGTACCGACAGGGTTTGTTGATTTAGATTATAAAACTGCTGGACTCCAGCCATCGGATCTTGTTCTTGTAGCCGCAAGGCCTTCTATGGGGAAAACCGCATTTGCCTTAAATGTTATACAGGGGGCAGCTATTAAGCATAAAAAAAGTGTTGCTGTATTTAGTTTGGAAATGTCAAAGGATCAGCTAGTAAGTCGTATGTTGTGTGCAGAAGCAATGGTAGACTCTCAAAAAGCCAGGACAGGTGCCTTGGAAAAAGAGGACTGGGACAGACTTGCAAGAGCTATACCTAATATTGCGTCTTCTAATATCTTTATAGATGATACACCAGGTATCAATGTGATGGAGATGAGAGCAAAATGCAGAAGACTGAAGTTAGAAAAAGGGCTGGATCTTATTATGATAGATTACTTGCAGCTTATGAGTGGAAATGGTAAAAATGATTCAAGACAGCAAGAAATATCCGAGATCTCTAGATCTCTTAAGGCCCTTGCCAGAGAAATGAGTGCCCCTGTTATTGCTCTTTCACAGCTTTCCCGTGCTTGTGAGACAAGAGCAGATCATAGACCTATGCTCTCAGATTTGAGAGAGTCGGGTGCAATAGAACAGGATGCAGATGTTGTGATGTTTCTTTATAGGGATGAGTATTATCATCCAGATACAGAGAAGAAAAATGTAGGCGAAGTGATTATTGCAAAACAAAGAAATGGTCCAACAGGGACAGTAGAACTTATTTGGCTTGGACAATACACCAAATTTGCCAATATGCAAAGGTAAATGAGATAGAGGGTGGCGTTTATGGAGAAATGTATATTTGAAAGAGCAGCAGAAGAACATATAGATGAGGCTAGAGCCATTTATCTTCATTATGTAGAGCACTCAACGGCAACGTTTCATAAAAAAGAAATATCAAGAGATGAAATGAGAAAATTACTTGTATTTAAGGATTCTAAATATGAAGGCTATATCATTAAATATAAAGATGAACTATGCGGATATGCTGTTCTGACTCAATATAAACCAAGAGAAGCGTTTGATCAGACAGCAGAAGTAACCATTTATCTAAAAGAGGGTTATGAAGGAAAAGGAATCGGAAGTGAAGCTCTGAATTTTATAGAAGAACGAGCAAAAACCAAAGATATTCATGCACTGATAGCTTTAATATGCCACGAGAATACGGGAAGCATTGCATTGTTTGAGAAATATGGTTACCAAAAATGTGCCCACTATAAAGAGGTGGGGTATAAGTTTAATAGATGGTTAGACTTAGTATGTTTTGAAAAAATTATTAATTAATACTATAATAGCATAAAACAAATAAGTCCTAGAGCCCTTCATACAGGGAACTAGGACTTATTTGTTTTATGAAAGAGATAAACTTATTTCTCTAAAAATATCTTCCACATGTTCAAGTTTAGAAGCTTTATAGGCATTGCTGCCACAAAAAAGAAGTGCGTTGTTAGTATCTCCGCTGGCAGCAGCAATCAGTGCTTTTGAGATACAATAAGGTATAGATGTTACATTACATTTGTGTATACAGTGATACAGACAGTTTGTATTACCTGGAGGTGTTTTAATAAAGTCATTTAATATAGCACGTCCGGGCATACCAACAGGGCTTTTGATAATGCCGATATCTTCTTTAGAACAGGCGATATAGGCTTCTTTGTAAATGAGGGGAGCATCACACTCATAGGTTGTTACAAAACGTGTACCCATCTGTACGCCATCCGCACCATTTTCTAGAGCATAGGCCACATCTCCTCCGGTGTAAATACCGCCGGCAGCAATGACAGGAATAGCCTTTTTATATTTAGCTTCATATTCAGCAGCTACTTTTTTAACATCCTTTACAATATCTAGCACATTTTCTTCTTTTACGACATCATCTGGTGAAAAACCTAAATGCCCGCCTGCTAAAGGACCTTCTACAACAATACAGTCAGGAGCGTATTGGTATCTTTTGTCCCACATACGGCAAATAACACTTGCTGCCTTTCCAGAAGAAACAATAGGGGCTATTTGAGTACTGCTTCCTTTAATAAAGGAAGGAAGCTCCAAAGGCAGGCCAGCACCAGAAATAATAAGATCAATTTTACAGCTGACAGCTTTTTTAACAAGTTCAGCATAATTTTTCATAGCCACCATTAAATTGACACCAACGATACCCTGTGGTGCTAAGTTGCGGGCACCTGTAATCTCTTTCTCAAGAGCACGTAAATTAGCACCTAAAGTATTTGTTATAAAATCAGATTCTCTATAACCTATTTGAACACCAGACAAAATCCCTATACCACCGCAGGCAGCTACATGGCCAGCGAGAGAATGCAGAGAAATACCTATACCCATTCCTCCTTGAATCACAGGGAAAGTTGGTTTTAAATGTCCTATGCTTAGTTTTTTAAAAGACATAATTATTCACCTCAATCATATACTTTGAAAGTCAAAACAATTTGTTTGATAATCAAAGTATATAATTCCTAGAAAAAAAAGTCAATAAAAAAATACTTTGATTGTCAAACTTGACAACGAAGAAAGAGTGAGATATACTTTGGTTGTTAAATATTTTGATAAGCAAAGTATTTTAAACTCAAAGTTTAGGGGTTGGAGGAGAGCACTTGAAAAATTCCATAGAGGTAGTTAATGAACTCCTTGTAAATTTGTTTAATGATATATTGACAATTGAAAAAGAGTCTCTTGAAAGTGGTCCTTTTAATGATTTAACAATGACAGAATTGCATATTATAGAGGCGATTGGGCTTGTATCTAAAACCATGTCAGAGACAGCCGCTAAGCTAGGAATTACCTCAGGAACACTTACAACAGCTATCACTAGACTTTTGAAAAAAGGTTATGTTATAAGAAATCACACCCAAGAAGACAGACGAGTTGTGCAGATTTCACTTACTCATAAGGGGAAATTAGTTTATAGACTTCATGAAAAATTTCATGCTACGATGGTAAAAAGTATAGTCAATGAACTGTCAGCGGAAGACAATAATATTCTTATTGAATCACTTAGCCGATTAACTCAGTTTTTTAGAGACCAGTATGAGATTATAAAATAATTTATAGGAGATTGAAAATATGTATGGCGTAAAAATGAAAGGTATAGGAAAAGCTATACCAGAATTTAAATTATCAAATCATGATTTAGCCGAATTTATTGATACCTCAGATGAGTGGATCCAAACTCGTACAGGTATAAGTTCCAGGCATATTTCAACTGGAGAAACAACGACTGATTTAGCCGTACTTGCAGGGCAAAGTGCTTTAATAGACGGAGATATAGAGCCAGAAGAAATAGACTTAGTTATCGTTGCAACAGTTACTCCGGACAGTACTATGCCAAGTACAGCCTGCGCAGCGGCAAAAAGAATGGGTATTAAAAAAGCGACGTGTTTTGATCTTTCAGCTGCATGCAGTGGATTTATTTTTGCTTCAGAAATAGCAGTAAGTTTTATCAGACAGGGGAATTATAAAAAGGCCTTGGTGATAGGAGCAGAAGTATTTAGTAAAGTCCTTAATTGGGAGGACAGAAGTACCTGTGTACTTTTTGCAGATGGAGCAGGAGCTGCGGTCTATACAAGATCCGAACAAGATCAAATCCTCAATATAGTAACAGCCAGTGATGGCGAAGGAAGTGACCTTATTACACTGCCTGTCTTAACAAGAAGCAATCGCTTTAATCCAAATGAAGTATCAGAAGCTTATATGTATATGGATGGCAGAGAAGTTTATAAATTTGCCACAACTGAAGTACCTAAAAACATCCTGGATGTTTTAGAAGGCACAAATTATACAGCTAATGATATTGATTGGTTTATTTTACATCAGGCCAATGCAAGGATTATGGATAGTATAGCAAAAAAATTACAAGTTGATAAAGAAAAGTTTTTTAAGAATATGGATTCTCATGGCAATACCTCAGCAGCGAGTATCCCTATGGCACTGGCTGATGTCAAAGAACAGTTTAAACCCGGCGATAAAATTATTTTATCAGGATTTGGGGCAGGGCTTACATGGGGAAGCATTTTTATGATATGGTAATAGTATCCAATCGGCCAAAGGCCATTTAAGGATAAAAATTAAATTTTAGGAGGAAGTAAAAATGATATTTGAAAAATTACAAGCAATCGTAGCAGACAAGTTAGGTATTGAAGAATCAGAAGTAAAAATGGAATCAACTTTTAGAGATGATTTAGGAGCAGACTCCCTGGATCTTTTCGAAATCGTTATGGCTATTGAAGAGGAATTTAATATTTCTATTTCTAATGAGGATGTGGAGCTTATCCAGACAGCGGGAGACGCTGTTAATTACATTACAGAAAGACAATAAATTTTAAAAAAGGAGTTTAGATGCTATGAATAGTATATGTGATATGCTGGGCATTAAATATCCTATATTTCAAGGTGGAATGGCATGGGTTGCTAATCATGCCATAGCTGCCGCAGTATCAGAAGCAGGGGGATTAGGCATCATCGCAGCGGGTAATGCACCAGCAGACTGGCTCAGAGAGCAGATAAGAGCTTGTAAGAAACTAACAAGCAAGCCTTTTGGTGTGAATATTATGCTTCTTAGTCCCTATGCTGATGAGGTTGCAAAGGTAGTGGCCGAAGAAGGCGTAAAGGTTGTTACAACTGGCGCTGGAAACCCTGGGAAATATATGGAGATATGGAAAGAAAGTGGTATAAAGGTTATACCTGTTGTGCCTTCTGTGGCGATCGCAAAAAGAATGGAAAAAGGCGGAGCCGATGCAGTAGTTGTAGAAGGCTGTGAGGCTGGAGGTCACATAGGTGAGCTGACAACAATGGTTTTGGTACCACAGGTAGTAGATGCAGTTAGTATACCTGTTATAGCTGCAGGTGGAATAGGTGACGGCAGAGGTTTTGCAGCAGCTCTGATGTTAGGGGCAAAGGGCATTCAGATTGGCACAAGATTTTTAGTAGCTGAAGAGTGTCAGATCCATGAGGCTTATAAAGAAAGAGTTCTAAAAGCAACTGATATTGATACTGTGGTAACAGCAAGGTCAACAGGACATCCTGTCAGAAGTCTTAGAAATCATCTGACAAGGGAATATGTACAGTTAGAAAAACAAGGTGCTGACTTAAAAGCGATTGAACAATTGGGTTCAGGGGCACTTTATAGAGCTGTTGTAGAAGGTGATGTTGTAAAGGGCGCTGTTATGGCAGGGCAAATTGCAGGTCTTATTAAAAAAAGACAAAAAGCAGCAGAAATCATTCAGGAGCTTATGCAGGAATTACAGGAAGTTATAGAGCAAAAAAACAAACAAGTAATTGAGGCATTTTATCAATCATAAAGGAAAGTAGGTAGTGGTAAAGGTGAAGATAGCAATCTTATTTCCAGGACAAGGCGCTCAAAGCATTGGAATGGGCAAGGACTTATATGAACATTATAATGAAAGTAAAGAAATATTTGAAAAAGCAAACCGCATTTTAGACTGGGATATACAGGAAGTTTGCTTTGAAGATGCTCATGGTATTATTAATCAAACCCGTTATACACAAGCGGCACTTTTTACCACAAATATAGCAGCCTACGAGGCTTTAAAAGCCAGAGGGATTAAAGGAGAGGCAGTACTTGGGTTTAGCCTTGGAGAATACAGTGCTATTACTGCAAGTGGTGTACTCCCTTTTGCAGAGACACTTAAATTAGTTGAAAAAAGAGCAGGATATATGGAGCAATGTGCGAGTAACCATCCTGGCGGCATGTCAGCGGTTATAGGCCTTGAAATAGATAAAATAGATGAAATATGCAAAAAAGTTACACAAGAAACAGGTGTTGTAGAAATTGCTAATGATAACTGCCCAGGGCAGGTGACACTCTCAGGGGTTAAAGAAGCTTTAGAATCCGCAAGTATACTGCTCAAAGAGGCAGGAGCCAAAAGAGTACTTCCACTGCAGGTAAGTGGTGCTTTTCATAGCTCATTGATGCAGGAAGCTGCAAACGCCTTAAAAGAGGAACTCGGAGCGGTGGCGTTTAATGAAGCAGAATTACCGCTTATTAGTAATGTTACTGCAAAAGGTGCAGGCAAAAAAGAGATTATCGAGAATATTCCGCTGCAGATTGTAAAAGGCGTGCGCTTTAGAGAAAGTATTTTATACCTTATTGAGCAAGGCTTTGATACCTTTATAGAAGTAGGTACCAAACGCACCCTTTGTAATTTGGTAAAAAAGATTTCAAATGAGGTTACGGTAATGCATGTAGAGGACAGCAGTACATTAGAGCAGGTTATTCAAACTATTGGAGGTGAAGTATGTTAGCTGATAAAGTTGCGATTGTTACAGGCAGTGTAAGAGGTATTGGTAAAGAAGTAGCCATGCTTTATGCAAAACACGGGGCAAAGGTTGTCATTAACTACACTTCCCATGGCAGAGGACAAGAAGCCAAAAAAGTAGTTGATGAAATAGAAGCAAGTGGTGGTACGGCTGTGGCAGTATGTGCGGATGTATCTCAGTTTGAAGAAGCCAAGGCGCTTATTTCAAAGACTGTAGAGCATTTTGGCAAGCTGGATATTTTAGTTAACAATGCAGGTATTACAAAAGATATGCTTATTTTAAGAATGACCGAAGAAGAATTTGACAGAGTCATAGCAGTCAATTTGAAGGGCGTTTTTAACTGTACTAAACATGCTTCGCGGGTGATGCTTAAAGCAGGGGGCAGTATTATCAACATGACTTCTGTAGTAGGTATTACAGGAAATGTGGGTCAGGCTAATTACGCAGCATCAAAAGCAGGGGTTATAGGTTTTACCAAATCAGTTGCAAGAGAGTTTGCACAAAAAAATGTGAGGGTTAATGCTATAGCACCAGGATTTATTGTGACGGATATGACAGATAGCTTAGCAGATAGTATTAAAGAATCAGTGACCAGTAGCATTCCTATGAAGCGTTTTGGCAGCGCAAAAGATGTGGCAAATGCAGCATTGTTTTTGGGCAGTGAACTTTCAAGTTATATTACAGGCGAAATCATAAAAGTAGATGGTGGCATGGCTATGTAATAGCAATCCAAGGAGGTGTAAAAATGAGTAATAGAGTAGTTATTACAGGGCTGGGAGTTGTTTCTCCTATAGGCAATGATAGGGATACTTATTGGCAGAACCTAAAAGAAGGTGTCAGTGGTATTAAGTTCCTTTCAGGTGAGAATCTTATGGAAGATATTAAGGTAAGAGTTGCAGGAGTGGTAACAGATTTCCAGCCGGAAAAATATATGGATAAAAAAGAACAAAGAAGACTTGCAAAATTTTCGCAGTTTGCAATTTATGCAAGCAAAGAGGCACTGGCCCATGCAGAAATTGATATGGAAAAGGAAGACCCTACTAGAGTAGGTGTTATTATTGGCAGTGGTATAGGTGGTTTAGATGTTATTGAAGAAGAGGCCAAAAAGCTTAGAGAAAAAGGCCCTAAGAGGGTTTCACCACTTTTTGTACCGATGGCAATAGCCAATATGGCAGCCGGAAATGTTTCAATCTATACAGGAGCCAGGGGCGTTTGCTCAACTGTTGTAACCGCATGTTCAGCAGGGACTCACTCTATTGGAGAAGCTTTTAGGTATCTTAGACAAGGGGTTGGAGATATCATGATAGCCGGTGGTACTGAGGCGAGTATTACACCTCTTGGGATAGCTGGTTTTAATGCGCTTACAGCCTTAAGTACCTCAGATGATCCTAGCAGGGCATCCATTCCGTTTGATAAAGAAAGAGATGGGTTTGTTATAGGTGAAGGAGCAGGTGTTGTTATACTGGAGACACTGGAGCATGCTCAAAAAAGAGGGGCACATATTTTAGCAGAGGTAGTAGGCTATGGTGCAACAGGGGATGCTTATCATATCACTTCTCCAAGACCGGATGGCGAAGGGGCTATGGGAGCTATGCTGGAGGCACTTAAAGATGCAGGCATCACTCCAAGTGATATAGATTATATCAATGCCCATGGTACAAGTACACCTTATAACGATAAAATCGAGACTATAGCTATCAAGAAAGTATTTGGAGAAGATACCAAAGTAGCTATTAGTTCCACCAAATCTATGACAGGACATCTTTTGGGTGCGGCAGGCGGTATAGAAGCTGTAGCTATTGTCAAAGCTGTAGAAGAAGATTTTGTTCCTCCTACCATTGGTTACAGTGTTGCAGATGAAGAATGTGACCTAGACTATGTACCTAATACAGGAAGGGCAATGTCTGTTAAGTACGCAATGAGTAATTCATTGGGATTTGGCGGACACAATGCAAGTATTATCGTAAAGAAATGGGAGGAGCAGGCATAAATGGATATTCAGGTTATTAAAGAACTTATGAATGAATTTAAAGAAGCAGAACTTACCAAATTAGCTCTTAAATGTGAAGCCTTCGAATTAACACTTGAAAAAGAGAAAGAAATAATAAGTGTCGGAGCTCAGCAAATGCCTCCTGCATCAGCAGCTTATCCAAGTGTGACAATGAATTGCGGCATTGATGCGATGGCTGATAAAGAAGTAAACATTGAGAAAAAACATATTGTTTCACCTATGGTAGGAACTTTTTATGCATCCAATACCCCAGGAGGCGAACCTTTTATAAAGATAGGTTCAAAAGTTAAAAAAGGAGATATTGTCTGCATTATAGAGGCTATGAAGCTTATGAACGAAGTAGAGGCAGAAATCGAAGGTGAGATTGTAGAGATATTAGCAAGTAATGAGCAAATGGTAGAGTATGCACAGCCGTTATTTGTCATCAAATAAAGTAAGGGAGAAAAGCTATGTTAAATATTCAAGAAATCATGGAGATTCTGCCTCATAGATATCCCTTTCTACTGGTAGATAAGGCTGAGATATTGGAAAACGGTGCAGGAGTAATAGGTTATAAAAATGTAACGATTAACGAACCATTTTTTCAAGGGCATTTCCCAGGACTGCCAGTTATGCCGGGAGTTTTGATTGTAGAAGCCTTAGCACAGGTTGGTGCTATTGCTATTTTATCGCAAGAAACAAACAAAGGAAAAGTGGCTTATCTTGCGTCTATTAAAGAAGCTAAGTTCAGAGGCAAAGTATTTCCGGGAGACACCTTAAAGCTAGAATGCTCAATTATCAAGCAAAAAGGACCTATGGGAGTTGGAAAAGCCTTAGCCACAGTAGAGGGCAAAAAAGTTTGTGAAGCAGAGATTATGTTTGCCATAGGGTAACAGGAGGTGAGACGTTGTGATTCGAAAAGTACTTATTGCTAATAGAGGTGAAATAGCTGTTCGTATTATAAGAGCCTGCCAAGAGATGGGTATAGATACAGTAGCTGTTTATTCTACGGCAGATAAAGAAGCTCTGCATGTTAAACTAGCAGATGAGACAGTTTGTATAGGCAGTCCACTACCTAAAGATAGTTATCTAAACATAGAAAATATTATCAGTGCAGCAGTTTTAACAGGAGCAGACGCTATTCATCCAGGTTTTGGCTTTTTATCAGAAAATGCCAAGTTTGCAGAAATATGCAGCCAATGTGATATTAAATTTATAGGCCCTACGGCTGAGATGATTAGAAGTATGGGAGACAAGGCAAAAGCTAGAGAAATGATGATCAAAGCAGATGTCCCCGTTGTGCCAGGTTCTGAAGGCATCATTGAGGATGCAAATGAGGCTAAAAAGGTAGCACTTCAAATAGGCTATCCTGTTATGTTGAAGGCATCAGCAGGCGGAGGCGGCCGTGGTATGCGTATTGTATGGAAAGAAAGTGAGTTAGAAAAAGCTTTCTTATCAGCAAGCGGTGAGGCGAAAGGCGCTTTTGGAGATGGCAGTATGTACATGGAAAAATATGTACAAAATCCAAGACATATTGAGTTTCAAATACTAGGTGATGCCTATGGTCATATTGTTCATCTGGGAGAAAGGGACTGTTCGCTTCAAAGAAGGCATCAAAAGGTTATAGAAGAAGCACCGTCACCTTTTTTAACCCAAAACCTAAGAGAGGCGATGGGAAGAGCAGCAATTCAGGCTGCTAAGGCTGTACAGTATGAAAATGCGGGAACTATCGAATTTATAGTAGATAAAGATGGGCGTTTTTATTTTATAGAAATGAACACCCGTATTCAAGTGGAGCATCCCATTACAGAAATGGTAACGGGAGTAGATCTTATCAAAGAACAGCTGAAGATAGCTTCTGGAGAAAAACTTACTTTAACAACAGAGTCTATTATACTCAGAGGTCATGCTATAGAATGCCGTATCAATGCGGAAAATCCTCATAAAAATTTTAGACCTTGCGCAGGAACGGTGACACAACTTCATCTCCCAGGAGGAAGAGGGGTCAGAATAGAGACTGGATTATATGAAGGCTATAAAGTGCCCCCAACCTATGACTCGATGTTAGCTAAAGTTATAACTTATGGGGATACTAGAGAAGAAGCTAGAATGATTATGGAAAGAGCTTTGGGAGAATTGGTGATAGAAGGTTTAGATACTAATATTTATTTCCAATATCAACTTCTTAACACAAAGGCGTTTAAAGAAGGAGTGTTTGATACTTCCTTTATTGAAAGTCAGTTGGAAGAGATTTTAGAGCAGGGAGTAGATGCCGATGCCAATGCTGAATAATCTAATAAAAAGAACCAAAAAATATGCAACAGCTAATCCAGAAGCCAAAAAAGCAGGTATACCAGAGGGAATGTATCTCAAGTGTCCCAGTTGTAAAAAAAGTGTCTATAAGCCGGATTTAAAAGTTCAAATAGGGGTATGTCCTCAGTGTTCGTATTATTATCCGCTTTCATCTAGAGCAAGAATAGCTGCAGTCACAGATAGAGGCACTTTTATTGAATTAGATAAAGAACTTACTAGTGGCAATCCTTTAGATTTTCCAGACTATGAAAAAAAGTTAGAAAGTTATATGGCCAAAACAGACCAAAAAGAAGCAGTCATTACAGGAACAGCTGAGATAGAAGGACAAAAAACAGTTATTGGCGTTATGGATTCACGATTTATGATGGGGAGCATGGGTTCTGTAGTAGGTGAAAAGCTGACAAGAGCTATAGAATATGCTACAGAGTATGAACTACCGCTCATTATTTTCACAGCATCAGGAGGAGCAAGAATGCAGGAAGGGATATTTTCCCTGATGCAGATGGCAAAGACTAGCGCTGCTTTAGCGAGACATGATGAAAACGGACAGCTTTATATCAGTGTACTAACTGATCCAACAACAGGAGGAGTGACAGCCAGTTTTGCCATGTTAGGAGACATTATATTAGCAGAGCCTGGAGCTTTGATAGGATTTGCAGGGCCTCGGGTTATCGAACAAACCATTAAACAAAAATTACCAGAAGGCTTTCAGCGGTCAGAGTTTTTACTAGAACATGGAATGATAGATGCTATTGTTAAAAGGCAGGACATGAAAGAAACCCTTGGACGTTTATTAAAACTCCACCAAAAGGAGGAAAAATAAATGGAAGATATCAGAGAACGTATTGAAGCACTTGGTGAAGCAGTGAGTCAGCTCAGTAAATTAGAACAAACCCCTGAAATAGTCGATGAGATTACAAGGCTTAAAGGGACGATGTATAAGCTAGAGAAAAAAGCTGGAACTCTATATGATCCTTGGGATAAAGTTAAGATTGCAAGAAGGATAGATAGACCAAGGGCACAATTTTATATTGACAGGATGATAACAGATTTTATAGAGCTCCATGGAGATAGGGCTTTTAAAGACGACAAGGCAATTATAGGTGGCATTGGGAGAATCGGTTCCCATACAGTAACACTTATTGCACAAAATAAAGGGAACACTTCTAAGGAAAATATAGAAAGAAATTTTGGAATGCCTCATCCAGAAGGTTATAGAAAAGCTTTAAGACTGATGAAAGAAGCGGAAAAATTTAAGAGACCTGTAGTTTGTTTGATTGATACCCCGGGAGCATACTGTGGCATAGGGCCAGAAGAAAGAGGCCAAGGGGAGGCCATAGCACGCAATCTTATGGAAATGGCAAGACTTCGTGTACCTATTATATCAGGGATTATTGGAGAAGGCGGCAGCGGCGGCGCATTAGCTTTAGGTGTTGCAGATAAAGTATTTATGCAGGCTAATACCACCTATTCTATTCTTTCACCAGAGGGTTTTGCAAGCATTCTTTGGAAGGATAGTAATAGGGCAAAGGAAGCAGCAGGCATCATGAAAATCACCGCAGGAGATCTTCTGAAATATGACATTATAGATGACATTGTAGAGGAGCCAGTAGGGGGTGCACAAAAGGACCCAGAAGAGGCTGCAAGAGCTCTTAAAAGTTATATTGTAGGTCAATTAGATGAACTGGTGAAGAAGGACTGTAAGGAACTTGTTAATGAGCGGTATAAGAGATTCAGAAAATATGGGGAATTTTGTGAGTTATAAAAAGTATATACAGAAACAGGCGGTACTAAGAGTTGAAAAAACTTTTAGTACCGCCTGTTCTTTGATAATATCAGTAGTTGCAGTATAACGTAAATTGCTAATAAGATGCAGAAAATTATCATTAATACTTGACAATACCTTAATTTAACCCTATATAATAAAGAATAAGAGAGGTAGGTTTACATACAAAGGAGAATACACTTATAAATAAGATATAGAAAGAGGTACTAACTATGAAAAATATCATATTAGATGTGGATGGCACTTTATGGGATACAACGGAATTAGTAGCTAAGGCGTGGAATCAGGCTGTTGCCGAAGTAAATCCTACGGATAGAGTGATAACATCGGATATATTAAAAAAAGAGTTTGGGAAGCCTATGGACGCTATAGCAGATCATTTGTTTTATGATGTGGATGAGAAACAAAGAGCGTTGATTTTAGAAAAATGCTGTGCCTATGAACATGATGTATTAGAAGCATGCGAGGATGATTTATTATTTCCCGGTGTAAAAGAAACGGTTAAAAAACTCTCAGAGAAATATCGTTTATTTATTGTAAGTAATTGCCAATCAGGGTATATAGAATTATTTATGAAAAAAGCAGGTGTTGAAGACTATATTACAGACTATGAATGCTTTGGAGATACAGGGAAGAGTAAAGGTGAAAATATCAGAATGGTTATAGAAAGGAATCAGTTAGACGAGGCAGTATATGTGGGAGATACCCAAGGAGATTATGAGGCCTCAGTATTTGCAGGTGTTCCTTTTATATTTGCAAAATATGGTTTTGGAAGTCCAGTAGATTATTATTTAGCAATTAGTGAAATCAAAGAACTACTGAATATTGATGAGGAGCTATTACTTGAATTATAGTTGTATGAGTTAAGAGTGCTCAAAATATAGGAGTTATCAATTATTTGCTGCGTTTTAAAACGCAGTTTTTTTATAGCCATTTTAGGATGTATAAAAGTAATCACCAGTGAAACACAAAAGAATAATTAAGATATGTAAAATTAGATTTTAATAAAATAGTAAATTACAGTATAATAATTAAAAAGTAGATAAAAATGTCGAAGTGTATTATAATTTAATAGGGAATAAATGAAAATGGGGGAAGGTCATGCTTGAAACAATTTTATTAGCTATAATAGTAGCTAAAGTAAAAAAATACGACATCAAACTACTTTTTAAATCCTGGCCTATTTATGTTGTATTAGCAATTGAATTAGTTTATGTAGGGATTCAAATTTCTATATTTAGGGGCTATTATGGATTAATTAAGTATACAAATATTTTGGAAACCATTTATTTATGTTCTTATTTATCCATGGTTATTCAATACAAACGATATATAGGTGCCATAGTAGGCTCAGGGTGCATTATGATAGGGACACTTCTTAATCATATCGCCATAGCAGCGAACCATGGGAAGATGCCGGTATTTCCTACAGTATCTTATCTAACAGGTTATGTCAAACCAGAGGCATTTATAGAAATAAACGATATCCATATTTTGGGAGGCGCTGATACCAGACTGAAATTTTTAACAGATGTATTTGATTTAGGCTATAGTATAGTAAGTATAGGAGACATTTTTATCAGGGCTTTTATTTTTATCATTGTTTTTAGTTCTATTAGACATTTAAATCGAGAAAGTATTGTGACTATAAAAGGATAAATGAAGGAGAAA
>JARBTY010000203.1 GCA_029239935.1 Clostridia bacterium
TTCGGGGAAGAGTATTAATCCTAATGAAATTAGATTCAGCCAAAGTTCTGTAAATGGTGCAGACGATATTATTGCAAGTATGAAAAAAGATGGTTGGGTGGGAGACCCGATCGACGTAGTAAAAATGCCTGATGGAAGTTATACCACTATTGATAATACAAGGGTTGTGGCAGCAAGACAAGCAGGGATTAATGTTAATGCTAACGTACATAGTTATAATGATCCATTGCCAAGTGGTTTTATTAACAGATTTACGACTCCAAAGGGAGTTCCCTCTACATGGGGTGAAGCTATAAACTTAAGAATACTTAAACAAAATTCAACATTTAGAGGAAATTATCCATCTGGCTCATTTGATATGCCCAAAATAAAGAATTAAAGGAGAAAAAAATATGTTAGAAAAATTAAAGGAATATGAGGATTTACTTGGTTATAAATATCCTGACGCATATCTAAAGGTTGTTGAACTTAAATTGCTTGATTATGATAACTGGTTTTTGATGGGATTTGAACAATTGGTAAATCGGAGGGATGAATTGGTTAAAAGATATCCCAAAAGAAATTTGATTCCTTTTGCCGGAAGATACGATAGTGATGATATTGCTTGTTTTGAAATAGGTTTTGGAGAAAAAATATTTATTGTACACGACTATGCGACAGAAGGTTATGAAAGAAGGCAAGAATTTGATGATTTTTGGTCGTGGTTTATTAGTGCAATTAAAGAACTAATTGGGATAGAGTAGGAAGTGAGATCATGAATTTTTCTGAATTGAGCAAGGAAATATCTTATGCTTTACGTCATGCGCCATGGGAGTATGAACTGGAAATGGATGAAAATGGATATGTACCTCTAGAGCAATTATTATTCTCTTTACACCTAACTTCAAAATGGGAAAATATCACTGAAAAAGATTTATTAGAGATGATTGAAAAATCAGAAAAGAAGCGCCATGAAATTTATGATGGAAAAATCAGAGCATTTTATGGACACTCCATACCAATGAAAATTGGCAAAGAAGAAAAGATGCCTCCACATATTTTATACCATGGTACAGCAAGAAGATTTATAGATTCTATTGTAACGAATGGTCTACTGCCTCAAAGCAGACAATATGTTCATTTATCACAAGATATTGAAACAGCTGAGAGCGTAGGAAAACGGCACGATATTAAGCCATGCATTTTAATAATTAATTCTCTAAAAGCTTGGAAAGATGGTATAAAATTTTATTATGGTAATGAGAAAGTATGGCTGGCAGATATTGTCCCTAGTAAGTATATTTCAGAAAGATAATTACATATTTTAATACTTGAAAATAACCAAAGAAGCATCTTGAAAAAGCTTAGAGTATGACTGATTCAGATTGTATTCTAAGCTTTTTATAAAGCTATAATTTGTCTATATATTTAAAAGCCTTTACTCCATCCATGAATCCATGTCGATACAGAAAAGCTTCTTCTAAAGCAAGTTGGCTTATAAGGGAGTCAATGTAATTTTCAACCAGTTTTTTCTCTTTGTCAGGTAAAGTTTCAATGAAAATCTCAGCCTGTAGAATTTGTTCATCTTCCTTCTTAGATTTGTTAGGCTGATTTTTGTGGAATATATCAATTAGCATATTGATTCGTTCCTGAATAAACATATCTAATAATTCTTGTTCGGTCATAATGCTTCCCTCCTTTGAGAACATACGATACCGAAACAGTGTCAGAAAGTCGATACCAGAAACCACTAAAAATAGATGCTTTGAATTGGATAAATAGATCAAATGAATTCACGAAATGCTTATTGTCTTGATTCACGGTTATGGATTTAAAGGAGTCGCTCATAACCCCGTAACTTTTTCGTGTAAATGGGATTTACGTGTAAGTGTAACCCCGGTTCTGACCCCAATGACCGCAATCCGACCCCGATGAAAAGGTTCTCTCAGTCCGCATTGCGGGCTGATGTAACACGAGCCGGGGAAGTTTTTGACCCCGGCTCTTTAACCTGCATCATTTTCGACCCCATGGTTCACCCCTGTTTTAGGGAGAAAAATAATCGGAAATTTTACGTCACCAGATTTTAAAATTGGTTGCATATGTGCGATTTGGTGCATTGCGAAAACTGGCATATATGCGACATTTTTCTGATAAAGCAACAGGAAGATGAACAGTCTGTAGCATTAATCTAAACAATTATCAGATAAAAAAAGATCGTTTTCAAATATGCCCAACAAGGCTTAGTAATGCTTGAATGGCATACATGTTTTGCCATCGGTTTCAAAGGTCATACAGGGGCAATATTTTGCGATACAGGGCTAACTGGAAATGGGACATCAAATCTGCGTTGCCATTGCTTTAAAGATATCTGTAAATCCCATGGTTCATGGTGAACCATGGGATTTACAGGGAACTGGTTCTATGGTAAAATGGGGCTGCCGGGGGTTACAGGGGGTAAAATTACTCTTTCTGTAGCTCCCTTTTCCATTCTTTTTTCTGCTGTTTTTCTCCTGAAAATAAAACCAGAAATGACTTGCAATTCATTTGATACAGAGTTAACATCAACAACCAATAAAAGAAATAACTTGTCCTTTCACCCATTGGTTTGTTGTAGATAGGCTGTCGAACCCTTGCGGACTCAAAAAGAGTTAACGCTGTCATCTGAGGTTGCCGGTACGGGGACTGATTGGTTGGATACAAGATCAGGAGGGAGCGAATTGCAGAAAAGAGAAAATCTGCTATATGTAGGGATTGACCTGCATAAGGAAACCCATACCGCAGTGATGGTAAACTGCTGGAATGAAAAGTTAGAGGTAGTTGTGATAGAAAACAAGCCTAGTGAATTTAAAAAGCTGGCAGAAAAGGTGAACAGAAAATCCAGTATTCTTGGATTAAATCCCATTTATGGGCTAGAGAATGCTTACGGTTATGGTAGAAGCTTAGCTGTTTGGCTCATTGAACATGGATATATCGTAAAAGACATAAATCCAGCTCTGGCGTATGACCAGAGAAAAAGTGCACCCATGTACCGAAAAAATGATGAGTATGATGCGTATTGTGTGGCTACAGTTCTGATTAATCAGTTGCATACTTTGCCGGATGCAAAGCCGAAAGATAACGAATGGACACTGGCTCAACTAGTGAATCGAAGAGATTTATTGGTGAAAGATGGCATCCGTTTTAAGAATGGACTTCATGAGCAGATATCCATGGCATATCCCAGTTACAGTAAGTTTTTCAGCGAGATAGACGGGAAATGTGCCATGTATTTCTGGAAGACCTACCCGTCCCCTGTCCATTTGCAGGAAAAGACGGCAGAAGAACTAACAAACGAATTTAAGGAAGTATCCCGCATTGCAAGAAGAGACAAAGCAGAATTGATTCTGGACTGTGTTCACAATGATGGAGATACCTTTCGGGAATATCAGGAATCCAGAGATTTTATCACAACAAGTCTGGTACGGGACTTGGAACATCAAAAAGAAGAATTGGCAGGGCTTGATCAAGAAATCGAGAAAATCCTGCTTAGTTTTGATTATAAACTGACCAGTATGCCGGGAATAGGAACTTCTATTGCCAGTAAGCTGATTGCAGAAATCGGTGATATCCGAAGATTTGCCAATGCAGACAAGCTGGCAAGATTCGCTGGAGTGGCTCCTGTAAAGTTCAGTTCTGCCGGAAAAGGGAAGGAACAAAGCTCTAGGCAAGGCAACCGCCAGTTGCATGGACTATTTTATTTTCTGGCGGTAACCATGGTATCCAGACCCAAGAACGGAGCACCCAATCATCCGGTATTTTATGACTATTACATGCGAAAAATCGGTGAAGGAAAGACAAAGTCTCAGGCACTGGTCTGTATCATGCGTCGATTGGTGAACATAGTGTATGGAATGATGAAAAATAAGACGGAATACCGGGAACCACTGCCAGAAAAAGAACAGTAATTTTTCTATTTAAAAACAGCACAAAAACGTGCTATAATTTTTTTAATGAATAAAGATTTTACCCTATGTCGGATATGTCAGTACTCCACCTGAGGGTTTGAGTAACGCTGTTAAAGGTGGTTCATCAGCAGATGATATCTATGAATTATATAGAAAAGCATCTAATTCAGGTGAGTTTAAGGATTTGGATGAATTAATGCAATTGAAAAATGTCAAAAATATAGCTGCTGATGCGGGAATTGGATTAGAAGGTATTAAAATAAAAATTGATAGAGATTCCACATTATTAGGCAAAGGTGTTTACGGTTTTACAGATGGAAAAAAAATTACGCTATATCCAGATGCTTTTACTGACACCGAAACTTTAGTAAAAACATTAGGCCATGAAAGAATGCATATTTATCAAGTAAATGTGTTTGGAAAACCAACCTCTTCGGATATTTTAGGTAAATTTGAAAAGGCTGCATTTGGCTCAGAAAAAAGCTGGTGGGATTATTATAACTTTATGAATGGAGGAAAAAAATGAGTAAAGATTGGATAAGAATGATACCTAAAATAACAGAACACTCGAAAGATAACCATGGAGTACAATGCCCCAATTGTGGAGAGTACGGAATAGATTATCTATATGTCGGGGATGAGAAAACAAGAATTGGATATCTACAAATTTGGTGCAGAAAGTGTTTGAAAGGAATTTATGTTAGCAGAGCAATAGCTCCACCAAATGCTAAGTTTGCTACATTTGATGAGGACTTAAAAGAAATAGTTCCTAAATATGAATTCATAAATGATTAAGATATAATAAGTTTTATTGGCTAATATTTTTCAAAATTTTCCTGATGACCTCAAAATACATATTACAATGGCATAATCAGGGGATATAAGTGGGAAATGATTTTCTTTTATACACAAGGAAAAATATAAAATCGAAGGTAATACATTACTTAAGAAGTTTTGGTATTATCTCCGATTTTTGTTCTTATTATCTTAGGTCTGCCAGTTCCATCAGTAGTGAAAGATGGAATTAAATGTAAACAGAACTTATTATGAAGGTAGGATGAGTATGAACAATTTCAGTTTATACATACCGGTGATGAAGTTCATAGAATATTAGTTTCAAATTAATATCTCGGTTTTGTAAAGCAGATTGTTATACTTGAATGATGGTTCATATGAAATTCTCTTTAGTAACTTTATATATTTGAAATCTTCGTGATCGAATAACTGTAAGGATTATAAAAGTAAGAATACTTATTATAATAAAGTACAATAAACCTGTATTTCATATAGAGGTTTTAAATCTATTTGATAGAATTAACATCGACAACCAATAAGCAAATAATATTATAAACATATATCCACCCCGGAAAGCAAAGGGTATCTAACTCTTGCTGCAGAAAGTCTACAGGACTTGAATCACTGCAGCAAGAGTTAGATACCCTTTGCTCCGGGGTTTTTTTATCACTATGCCGTTTTCTGCAATTTATACTTGAAATATCTCGTTATAGAGGAGAATAAAAAAATATTCTGTCATATTAAAGATAAAACAACTGAAAAGGTGA
>JARBTY010000028.1 GCA_029239935.1 Clostridia bacterium
GCATCTACAAGAGTATCCGCTAATTTTTTAACCTTTTCCTGCGGCAAACTAATAATATGGAAGGCAAGTCTTTGGGCAGATTTGCTTCCTATTCCCGGCAGTCTTGATAACTCCTCAATAAGGGCTATCATTTTATCGCCATAATACCCACTCACTAGAATAAACCTCCTGTTGGAAGTCCTCCCGTTACTTTGCCCATTTCTTTTTGTGAATACTCTTCTGCTTGGCGAAGTGCTTCATTTACTGCTGTTAAAACTAAATCCTCCAGGGTTTCTATATCCTCTGGATCTACTACTTCTTCTTTGATTTTAATGGCCTTAACCTCTTTTTTACCTGTAACCGTGACTTCTACCATACCGCCGCCTGATGTGGCTGTAATGACTTTTTCTTCAAGTATAGCTTGTGTCTCCTCCATTTGTTTTTGCATTTTTTGTGCTTGCTTCATAAGTTGTTGCATGTTTGGCATACCACCAAAATTTTTCATATTTTATTCCTCCTAATTTTTAAGTTCTATATTAAAATTTATTTTAGCAGCTACATTTTTTAGGATAGAAGCCATGTCTTTTATATCTTCTGTCTGTTCCGGATGTGAACCATAAACCTCTATACATTTGGAGGCATACTCATCTGCATGTATAGGTCTTACCCTTACCTCTTTGCCAGCAATCTCATTAATTGCTTTTTTAAGTTCCTCCAAATGGGCATTAACACCTACGTCCATCCCTTGTTTATAGACAATATAGAAAATATCCTCTTCTACAAAACCAGCTTCCGTTGTCTCAAAGATAGACCATGCTGCTCTTCCCAGTTTAGCTTTTATTTCCGGCCACTTTTTGATAAGTATCCGTATGTCCTCAGACACGGCTTTAGGAAGCCTTGCTGGAATCACTTCTTTAGAAGATCCTAAGTTTTGAACGGGTACAGCCGGTGCTGCTTTTAGGCCTTCTTCAATTAATTTCTCTAGCTTTTGCTCCAAAAACTGCATCTTAGCCATCATACTTTCTGGTGAAGTATCCATCTGCACTTCTGAAAGTTTAAGAATGGCTACCTCTAAGAGAATTCTGGGGGACAGGGCATTTCTAAGCTCATATTCCAGCTGTCCAAAATGCTTAATATAACGCATCAGTTCATTGATTTGTAGCTCCTGTGCCTGCTCCTTAAGCCTTGTAATATATTCACTGCTATAGTCTAACACACTCGCTGTTCCATTTGTAGTCTTAGCCACCAATAAATTACGACTATGCTCTAAAAGATCTCCTGCAAACTGTCTGATGCTTTTGCCTTGACGGTTCACTGCTTCACATAGCTCCAGTGCTTTTTTGGTATCCTGTGCTATTATAGCATAAATCATGTCAAATAATATACTGCTGTCCACTGCTCCCACCATATAAAGTATTTTATCAAAAGTGATGGTTTCATCAAAATAAAATGACATACTTTGCTCTAGGATACTTAAGGCGTCACGCATACCACCTTCTGCAAGCCGTGCAATATAGTTCAGGGCTTTAGCTTCTATATCCACCTTTTCCTTTTGCATATACACGGCCAATCGCTCTTCAATCTCTTGAGCAGACAACCTTTTAAAATCAAACCTTTGGCATCTTGAAAGAATAGTAACAGGTATCTTTTGCGGATCTGTGGTTGCTAGGATAAATATCACATGGGCTGGGGGCTCCTCAAGGGTTTTAAGAAGCGCATTAAATGCTCCTGTTGAAAGCATATGTACCTCATCTATAATATAAACCTTATATTTTCCCACAGCTGGTGTGTATTTAACCTCTTCATTGATCTCACGGATATTATCAACTCCATTATGAGAGGCTGCATCTATTTCTATAATATTAATCCCTGAGCCATCTTGTACTTTTTGACATGCCGAGCATACACCACAGGCTGATCCATGCACCGGTGCTTCGCAGTTGACCGCCCGCGCAAAGATCTTGGCGATAGTGGTCTTACCTGTCCCCCTACTTCCGCAGAGCAAATAAGCATGAGCTACACGCTGGGTGTTGATTTGATTAGTAAGGGTCCTGACAATATGCTCTTGTCCTACCACATCGTCAAAAATAAGAGGCCTGTATTTTCGATATAAAGCTAAATAACTCATGTATTTTCCCTTCTGTAAAAATCTATTATTTCTTTATCTGTATGCAATATTATACCACAAAATGAACATTCCTAACACAGCTTTATATTTTTCTGTATGCTCACTTATCTGAAAATCCTTTAAAATTTACCCCCGTTACTTTCAGCTATACTGCCAAAAGTGACGGGGGTGATTGACTTTAACTTATAACTTTCTGTTTATCTATCTTAAATAAGACCTTCTGCTTCATAACGCTGCAGTTCTTTGATTATATAACTGAGTGTGCAGAAATCTTTATCAGTGTTTCTTTTTACAAGACCTAACCCTTTGATTAAAGTTTCTTCATCAAATTTTTCTAACAGAATCATCATACTAATAGGGTTAATTGCCCCCTCTTTTGTATCCAATACTCTTGCAAACTTGATATAGTCATTTTTCATAATTGAGTTGAAGGCACTCTCAAGCCTTTTGCTGACTTCAAACTCTGGCATTTCCTCAAATACTTTAATCTCTGGATTTGATAAGTCTAAATGGATTGCCCGGCTTATATCTGTCCCTACAAAAATAACCTTTTCAAACACTGCCCCCTCAAAGTCTACACCTTCTAAATTTACAGAATCAAAAAGCGTATTTACAAATTGAGCTTGCTTGAATTTGCTGTTTTTAAGATTTGTTGCCACAAACTCTGTTGATTCAAATGTAGCTTCTGAAAAATTGCAGGACTTAAACTGTGCACCTCTTAGACTTGTATGATTAAAGTTCGCATTTGAAAAATCACAATTAAAACAGTTGCTTCTTCTTAAATCCTTGTACATAAAATCCTGATTTGTTTTTTTTCTATTACTATAGTTAATCTGATCATTTACTCTTTTACTTATAGCCATCATTACCTCCAACTAAAATATTTTGCAGTACTTAGAATAGATGTATATTTCCCGCAGCATCTCAATAAAAAACTCCTATATCAAAAGATATAAGAGTTTTTTCACAATTATAGAATAGCGGGGGCAGGATTCGAACCTACGACCTTTGGGTTATGAGCCCAACGAGCTGCCAGCTGCTCCACCCCGCGACATTTTTTTCTTTTCCACAAGAACTAGGATATCATACTTCTTAAGTTATGGCAACCCCTTTATTTCATTTATCCCGTATTACACCTCTTTTTAGGGCTCTAAAAAGAGAGTTATGGTACCTATTTCTAAACTATAAATCATTAAAGAGACCCAGTATCATCAAAGTCTACTGAGTCTCTGCTCTATTTTATTTTAGTCTATTAAAATGACCTCCATAATAATTTTACTTTTTCCCTCTCCATCTGCTAAAAACTGGATGACAGCACTTAATCCGTTTTTCGCTCTTTCTATAGTCATCGTTTCACCCTCTTTTTCATTACTCACAACATAACTTGGTGCTTCTGCATAGATATCACTATAATATCTATAGGCATCTTCCGGCGCCAAATTGACACTTTGGGTGACATTAAAAATCATTTTATCTGCTTCCTCTTTGCTTTCACCTTGTATAATCTGTGCCCCGTCTATTATAGGCACATAGCTTATCGGGAAATTATCTGGTATTGGAATAGACTCCCCTAACGTAGAAGTCTCTATCCGTTCCATGATTTCTTCCGATGTCGTTTCACTTTTAGCCTCCTCATTACTCTGTACTGCGGCTGGCTGTACTGCTGCTTCGCTCGCAGTAGATTCGCTTTGTGCGCATCCTGTAAGTAGTAGTGTTAATACAATCGTTCCTATAAAAAGCTTTTTCATACTGATTTCTCCTTGTCTTTTAGCTTAACTAAATTTTCCGCTTAAATAATTTTGTGTCAGTTCTTTGTGGGGGCTTGTAAAAATCTTGTCACACGTATTATATTCTATAAGTTCTCCTTCATAGAAAAAACCTACATAATCCGCTATACGAGCTGCTTGTTCCATATTATGGGTTACTATTACAATAGTATATTCTTTCTTGAGTTCTTCCAGCAAATCTTCAATTTTCATAGTCGATATAGGGTCTAGCGCAGAGCATGGCTCATCAAAAAGTATAATTTGCGGCTCTATCGCCAATGCCCTTGCTATACATAACCGCTGCTGCTGTCCCCCAGACAGTTTTTCTGCATTGGTCTGTAAGCGCATTTTTACCTCCTCATAAATATGGGTTTCTTCCAACACTTTAAGTATGATTTTATCTACCTGTTTTTTGGGCATGCCGGGGACTTTTTCTAAAATAGGCATGCTTAGATTATCATACACACTTGTTCTAAAAGGATTTGGCATTTGAAATACAAGACCTATCTTTCTCCGTAGGCTTATTAAATACTCTTGTTTGTTAGAACTGTAGATATCTTCTTCATCAACTAAGATATTCCCAGTCAGTTTAAAATCCTTTATAAAATCATTCATGCGATTAATAGACTTTAAAAGTGTGGTTTTACCGCACCCCGATGGTCCAACAAAAGCTGTGATGGCATTTTTTCTAATAGTCATATTTATATTTTTAAGTGCAGGATAAGTCCCATAAAATACATTCACATCTTTTATATGAATACTTGCTAAATGCTCATTCATTATTTATCTTCTCCTTCTAGGGCTTGTGATTTACCTATTAAATCAACAAGAAAATTAAGTACAATGATGATAATGATTAGGAACAACGAGGCACTAAAAGCTACTTGAGGCATATTCCCTTCGCCTGCTGGTGATGTGTAATAAATATAAGACGTTAATGTGGAGCCTGTATTGGTCAAAGTGCTCCACCAATTTTTAGCGCTATACCATGGTTGCATACCAGTCATTCTTAGTGTCCCACCTAATGTAAGCCATACGATAGCTGTATCCCCAATGATGCGCCCCATCCCTAAAATGATTGCTGTCACAATGCCTTTTTGAGCAGCTGGCAAAAGAACCTTTACGATCGTATACCTTTTGCTAGCCCCCATAGCATAAGAAGCTTCCATATAAGCATTAGGCACCGCTCTGATGGCTTCAATACATGTTTTCGTGACATATGGAAGAATCATGACTGCCATAGTCATTCCTGCCACTAAAAAGGATCTGCCAAAGGCTTTTTCAAGCCCAGGTACATTTTCTACTTTACTGCTTAAGAATGCAAATATAGGATTTGAAAAAATAGCAAGTCCAAATATAGCAATAACAATGGTTGGCACCCCTGAAAGCACATCAATAGCCAGCCTGAAGAAACTGGCTATGATTCCTTTCTTAGCATAATGAGTAAGATAAATAGCTGATAGAAGCCCCCACGGAAAAGCTATTAATATCCCTATAATAGTCAAAAGAAACGTTCCTATGATGGGAGTACTTATACCACCTCCTGCTTCTTCATTAAAGGTAGGATTGGGTTCCGTTGTGAGAAAACTCCAACTAAACTTTTCTGCTCCTTCTATACCTATGTAAATAATGATTCCAAAACATATAGCCATTGTAATAAGTGCACATGCCCAGCATAAATTCTTATAGATAGTGTTCTGAAGAAGATATTTTCTCATCTAATTTCTCCTTTCTGCTCCCTTTGCTTGTTACCAGATACTCAACCACTTTAGTCGATAAACTCAAAACGACACTTGTTAAAAGCAGTACTGCTGCACAGGCAAATAAAGCTGATTCAATGGCCGGTATACTCATCGCTTCTGATTTATTGACAATAGCTGAAGAAAGGGTAAGGATCGGTGTCAGAAAAAAAACACCCCCATGGACTAACTGAGGCACATTACTAATTCCCCCGCATACCATCGATAAAGCAATAGCTTCCCCCGTCCCGCGACCTGCCGCTAAGATGACTCCGGCCATGATTCCTGATTTTGCTGCCGGCAGCATCACCTTCCATACCACCTTCCAGTGTGAATACCCTAATGCAAAAGCTGCCTCTCTATACATCTTTGGAACTGCCTTAACAGCGTCTACCGCTAATATAGTTATAAAGGGAAGTATCATCATAGTTAAAATAATAATACCTGCAAGCAAACTCTTGCCATCTAACTGCATTTGTAAAAGTGGGTCAGAGATATACTTGATTTGCATTTCTGTTGTTATAAACCACCTATTAATCAATGGCACCATCGTCATAAGCCCTACAAGTCCATAAATGATAGAAGGTACACAGGCTAATAGCCTTACAACTGAGGATAAAAAACTTCTTAATCTATAAGGTGCAAATTCACAGATAACAATGGCCGTCCCTATCCCTATCGGCACTGCCAGTAAAAGGGCACCCAAAGTCGTTAAAAGTGTCCCAGCGATTAGTCCTAACCCTCCAAATACATAACTCTGCTCTTCTGCACCGGCATTAAAGGCAGTAGAGATTTGCTCAGAAAATCCACCTTCTGTCAAAAAACCTATGCCGCTGGCCCTAAAGACTTCAAAACTTTGCTGCAAGATAAAAATAAATATGAACATCAAAACAACAGCACAAAGTGCTGTAAATATAAATAAACTGATTTCAAAAATATGATCCTTTAACTTTTCTTTAAACTTATGTCTGTTATATTTGTCCATATATGACCCCTTCATGATATAAAACATAGACTGTAAGGGCACGAGACAGGACCTTTTCTGGTTATCCCACCTCGTGCTCCTATGCTTAAAAGACTATTCTAAGACATCTGTATACTAATTTATTTGAGCGATTTCTGACGCACTTAAAACTAATTAATTGGAAGATAATCTTCTGAAACAAGGATTTGTTGACCTTTTGTGCTTCTTATGTAATTAATATATTTTGCAGTTACACCTGTTGGACTTCCTTTTGTTACTAACAGAAGCGGACGTACATAAGGATATTTTCCTGAAAGTGCATTATCCTGTGTTGCCGCAATACCTTCTACACTTACACCATGTACCGTTTTATCTAAATACCCCATTGATACAAATCCAATAGCATTATCACTTTTTGCAACAGCCTGTAATAAAAGCTGAGTGGAGTTATGTGGTGTTGCATAACTTGGAATAGGCTCTTTTGTAAGAGGAGCCATTGCTAATTCATCAAATGCTGCCAGTGTGCCTGATCCTGTTTCCCTTGTTTGAATAAAGATTGCAGCATCTTTGCCGCCTATCTCTTTCCAATTTTTAATTTTTCCGCTGAAAACATCTGCTATTTGCTGTTTAGTTAAAGTTTTTAAAGGATTATTTTTATTCACGATCACTGCAATGGCGTCTCTGCCAATAACAATTTCATTAAGACTTTTTTCTGATTCTTTTAATTCTCTTGAAGCACAACCAATATTAAATGTCCCATCACTGGCACCTTTAATACCTGCACCTGAGCCGCCTCCTGCTACACTGATAGATAATCCTGTGTTTTTCTTATTTAAGATATCTGCTACTTGCTGTGTAATAGGCTGAACAGTTGTTGAGCCTCCCACCTTAATAGTACCTTTCATATCTGAGAAATAAGTGATATCTATATTGTTGGCTTTTTTATCAAAATCTATTTTTGCTCCAAAAGCTTCTCCGATAAAACGTAGTGGAACAAATACTCTTCCATTTACTGTTTTAGCCGGTACATCTAACGTTTTAGCTTGACCATTTACTTTAGCATTTTTAGATCCAATAGTAAGTTCAATCTGTTTATCAGCTGAGTCAATCTTAACGTTATTGCCACTTGCAGTAACTATTCCCCCTAGTCCCTGTGCAATAAATTTTACCGGCACAAGAGTTGTACCATTTTCTACTAAAGGCGATACATCAAAGTTGATGGGTGAACCATCGATTTTAGCTGTCATATGAGTTGCTCCAAATGTCAAAGTTGAAAACATCATAAATGAAGCCATTAAAAGTGTTGATATCTTTGCTAGTTTTTTCATCTCAAAAAAACCTCCCTTTATTTGTTAAGCTTAGTTTCTCTTATTTGTATTAAAAGAAGGAGATATTTGTGTTAAGTATGTGTTAATTTTTTAAATATTCAACCAAGAATTATGTATTCTTAATAATTTAGTTATTTAAAAAGCACTATACCCCAAAGAGGTACAGTGCTTTTTATCAGTGATTATTCTTTTCATTTTTATTCCAATGTTTTTTAAAATCAGTACTTTGTGTGCCTGGATCCTTCTCCAGACCACTTTTACTTCTGCTCTTTTGAGAGCCTTGCTGTGGAATATTGTGTTTAGTTACTTCATCCATGTGTTTTCACCTCATTATTTATGATTTTCAAAGATAGCATCTATCTTTTTATGGCTATTTATTCATCTCATCCTGTCAATCAAAGTAAATTTTCATATCAAAACAAGTTTACTTTTTACATTTTTTACCATAGTATACAATAGACTCACTCACTTAAGAGGTAATTGTTATGTTAGAATCTTTTCTTTTAGTTGTTTCACTCTGCGTAGATGCCTTAGTCGCTGGGTTTGCCTATGGTGCCAATAAAATCAAAATTCCTTTTTTATCTGGTACAGTACTTACTTGTATCTCTACTTTATTTCTAATCATTTCACTTTCTTTAGGTGCCCTCATTAAAGATATGATACCTATGGGTCTAGCGCCTTTTATATGTTTTGCTATTCTTATTTTTTTAGGGGTAGGTAGACTCTTTGAAGGTCTTATTAAAGGCTTTTTGACCAAAACAGCCTCATCACCCCATGACATAGAGTTTACACTTTTTGACTTCAAACTAATTTTTAATGTTTATGCCGATGCTACTTTAGCTGATGTCGATCATTCTAAAGTGCTTAGCACCAAAGAATCCATTTACCTTGGAATTGCTCTTTCCCTTGATAGTTTAGCTGTAGGCTTTGGAGCTGGATTCACCGCCGTTCATTTTTATGAAGTTGTTTTGTTATCTCTTATTCTCAATGCCTTAGCTCTACTCATTGGAGGTTTCTTAGGCAAAAGATTTGCTGATAAACTCTACACTGATTTATCTTGGGTCAGTGGTATTATTCTTATCCTATTAGCTGTATTAAAGCTCTATTAACAAATAAAAGAACTATTACTATAGTGTGTACAACACTTTAGCAATAGTTCTTTTAAGCCCTATTAATCTATCTTGAATAATACCATCTCATCTAAATGGTAAAACCGCTAATCATCTGACTAAGCTCGTCTGCCAATACTCTTAATTCTTTAGAGCTGTCTGAGATTTCTTCAATAGAAGTGTCTTGAGTTAAAACAGCTGCTAAGGTTTGTTCTACACTGGCTGAGGTCTCTTCTGAAATAGCTGAGATTCTTTCTAATGATTCATTGACACTTTTTGTGCTTTCTTCAATAACATCTAAGTTTTTATCAATTGTCAAAGCTTTAGTTTCAATATTGTAAGCCTCTTTATTAATTTCTACAAACTCTTCTCCCGTACGTCTTATTTGTTTTGTACCTTCCTCTACTTCCTGATAACTCTTATTAAGTGCCAGAGCCACTGTCTTTGTTTCATCCTGAATGGCTTTGGTAATACTTTCTATATCTGAAACAGATAACTTCACTTGTTTTGCCAAATTCCCAATTTCACCAGCCACAACAGCAAAACCTCGACCCGCTTCTCCAGCCCTTGCTGCCTCAATTGATGCATTTAATGCCAATAAATTAGTTTGTTCTGATATACTGCTGATAACATTTGTCAGAGAGGAAATGCCTTTGGAATGTTCCTCTAACTTACCGATCTTCTGCACTGAGTCATTAACAATACTTTGAATGCTATTCATAATGTGCATGGATTTTTCCATACTTGCATTTCCTCGGTTAGATATGCTATTAAGTTCTTTGGATGCTCTTGAGAGTTCACGACTCTGACTATTGGCATCTATCACCTGTACGGTTAAAAGTTCGATATTATGTAAGATTTTATTTAAATCCTCTGCTTGGTCATTGACCGCACTCGTCAGCTGTTCCATCGTTTCATTGATTTCATTACTATTGCTTCTTACCTGATGAGTTGAATGATTTAAATTTTCACCCTTTTGATTGAGCTTGCCTGATACTTCTCCCATCTCAAGAACAATAGCTTTTAAGGTGTCTAGCATCGTGTTAACAGACTCAGATAATAGACCAATTTCATCCCTGCTTGTAATATTAATTTTAGGGACATTAAGTCTTTTATCAGATATATCTTGATTGACCTTTACTAGTCCTTTCAGCTTTTTACTTACGTTTGAAGTTAATATATAGATCCATACAAAAGCTACAGTGATAGCTCCCAAAATCAATACGATAACAATAACACTGGTCTCTTTTAGTATGCTATATAAATTTGTATTTGCACTCTCTTTATCCTTGTTAAACTTTTCAATAATCTGATCGTACATACTTATAATCTCAGTATTGATCGTTACATATTCTTTTCTGGCTGGAATAAACATACCTCTTAAGTTTCTGGCAACACCAAAAACAATCTCTTCGTCAAAAATGCTTTTCAACATATCCGTTCTGCCTATTGTTAACTCAATCTTTCTTTTACTCTCTTCATCTAATAGAGTGGCTAATAGATTCTGTTGTTCTTTTTTAATTTCCTCAAACAGCTGATTGTATAAGTCAACTGTCTTCGTTTCACCAAAGGATACAAACTCAGAAACAATGACATTCATCTCTAAATATTTTTTTTGCAGTTCAGCAATCTGCTGCACCTTGGCATCTTCTTCTGTTAAACGCATAATTTTTTGTTCAACTTCATGCATCTTAATATTTACTGCAAATATAACCCCTGCAAATATAAAAGCGCTTACAATAAGACTAATTTGATATTTTCTTATAAGTTTTATACTTTTCATCCCCAAATTTTTTTTCATATTTTTCTCCTGTTTCTAATAAATTTTAATAACTTTATTAAGATTAATTTGATAGCTTATGTTTGCTCTTTAACTCTAACATAATTCATCATTTTTTTTATAATCTATTACATAAAATATATCATAAAATCACAAAAAATAAAAGTTTTTATTCATTTTTTTGACAAAGATGCTATCTAATTTTTTTTTTGATGCTTTCTACACCTTTTTTAACCATTTTATAGTGTAAGAAGTTGCTTTATAAATACTTTTAAATCATCTTTACTATCCTCGTTTAATACCCATATTGTTTTTAAATTTTGATCTTGGAGTTCAGTATGAATAATAGCCTCAAAATCCAGATGACTCTTTTCGTTTTTCATCTGTGTTTCTATATTTTCTAACCTCACCGACTGATCTAAAAACTTTTCGATGTACCTCTCACTTATCCTTTTATATTTCTTTTTAAAAATGATAGTTGCCCGGGAAATATAAAAGATTTTATAGCCATCCTCCAGTTTTTCTCCCATCAAAATTTTTTGTGTTGTTAAAACTGATGCTTTTTTTATATGGGCATAATGCAAATAGTTTATGTGCGCCATCATATCCCGATACATAGAAGCTGTCTCAAACCTAAAATCTTCTGCGGCTGCTCTCATTTTACATTCCATTTCATTTAAAAAAATCTGCATCTCTTTCTTATTTGTAAATATGCCCAAAAGACACCTTTGATTTTCTTCAAACGCTTCTGGTATTATGGCTAATGGTAAAATATGATATGTAAAGATGTAAGTATCTTCCTTTTTAGATAAGGGATAAATATTTTCAAAGAACTTAATCAAATCCAATAGAATTTGTCTACTTTTATAAGGGCCAAAACAATTTTCTCCCTCTTTTTTATCTACTACTGATATGAGTTTGTTCCTGCAGTTTTCTTCTATCCTCAAATATTTATACTTTTGGTCGTTTTTAAATTGAGCATTATACATTGGTTTTATTCTCTTAATCAGTTCACACTCCAAAAGCTGTGCCTCCAGATGGGTATCTGTCACAATAATCTCTATATCCTGGATATGACCAACCATCCTCTTGATTTTTTCCCATTTATGATCCGCAACGAAATAAGACCTCACCCGTGTCTTTAAGGTCTTACTTTTTCCGATATAGATAATATTACCCTTTGCATCTTTCATTTGGTATACTCCAGGTTTGGCTGGAATAGCTTTTATCTGCTTCTCTAAATCCTCCGAGATGTTTATCAATGGTATCACCTGCCCGCTATTAATGTCCTATCTGTTTTTATATAGTATACAATAGTTATAAGGCAGTGAATACCATTTACGCTTTTTCTTCTCTCCCAATTTTTTCCACCCTGTAACCGATTTCCCTATTGCTTTTTGTGTAACATTCCTTTAGCATTTCTTGTCTTGAAAGCGTTTGTCCTCCTAGGGGACCCAGCGTTAACTGCCCACTATTATACTCATATTTTTCAAGAAGTCTTTCTTCCATTTCATCTTGTGATGCCAGCGTATAATCATCTAATATATGCCTCAGATGAAATCCTGCCTCTTCTAATGCTCTTCCCAACAAAATACAGCGATGACACCTTATAGGATCCTGCATCGCTCCCATCAGGACTATCTTATATCCCTTTTTACATCCGTCCTTTAGCCGTTCTATTCCTTTCAAAAAATCTTTGTCTAAAACAACTTTCTCAAAATCAGCATACCCTTCTTCTGTATAGAGAGTTTTGTCTTGCCTTTGGGCTGCAAACTCTTTTCCCATGTAGATATACATATACCCTTTATTTCTAAGTGTTTCTCTAATAACCTCTTTATTAAACTGTATATTATATTTGGAATAAGGGGTTCCTCTGATATCAACTACACAGTTTATAGCATAAAATTTTAATCTGTCAACTAATTCATCTACTGAATAATTAGAGTGTCCTATTGTAAATATCTCCATCTCTTATTCTATCCCCTTGTACAGTATCCTCATATGATAGGCATACATAGCCGTAAGACTTAATCTATTGATAAATTTAGCATTAACATAAGCACCTACCAGAGCCCCAATACCTGGCACTAATTGTAAAAGCTTGGCTAAATCAATGTAATCTCTGTACTCTTGCTGAAAGGTTTTCCAGTCAAATTCCCCCAGGTCCCGAGGCAACATTTTTACATAATCATCCCAGTTTTCCATATGAAAAAGTACTTCCTTTGTTTTTTCTTTGCTCGAAAAGGCTAATTGAAAAATATGCAGGATATAAAGCCGCTCTCTGTAATCTGCTGTATCAAATCCATAGATGGCAGCTATTTCATATAGAAATTTTATTTTAATACTAAGAAGCAGCGGAAAATCAGCAATCCCTAAAAAAATACCTCCTGCCCCCGTTCCGGCGCCTTCTACCATAGCCACTTTGCTATAGCTTTTTGTCTTTTCCTTTAAAAAATCATCTTTTTCGATCAATAAGAGATTTTCATAGGGTCTGCCCGTCGTATATTTAGATCCTGCTAACACGATTCTCGTCATATTTTTAATAGCTTCTGTCATCATTTGATGATATTTTTTAGGTAAAAATTCATTCACTCTATTTTGTGCTTCTTTAGCTGTTTTATCTATTAAAGAAGGTTTTTTATAGCATTTTTCTTTCCATTTCTTCAGCTGCTTTTCAGCCCGTTTATTATAAGTATCCATTTAGTCCTCTCCTTGCTTTTATACGCTTTCTTTGCCATGAGTCATCCTGTCATTTCAATCAAACTTTTATATAGGCCTGGTACTGAATCTTTAATGACAATGGCTCCTACAGTTTTTTTGTAAAAGTTAATGGCTTCCTCCGCACCACCAATAATAGCATACCCATAACCGCCTTCTTTCATCGCAAGCAGACACTGAATAAGAAGAATTTTTCCTATTCCATAGCCTCTATAACCCTCAGATACACCTGTAGGACCAAAGAAGTTTTTTGCAGTGACCTCATAACATGCAAAACCAATAACTTTTTTATCTTTCACAGCAATAAAACAAGAAATAGGCTGGTTTGAGAAGGCTCCTTCGCACTCGCTAGCCCAGTTTTCATCAAATGTGTCCTTAACATACGCTATAACTCTATGTCTGTCCGGTGCCAAAACCCTCTTGATATAAATCCCCTTATTCTCAAGCTCCTTGATCTCACTGCTTTGTTCTTTTAAATCATATAACTTGACCAACATATCTGGCATACCCATCCCCCATTGTTATTCTTATTTTCTAAACATAAACCCCAAAAACCTTTTTACCTTATCCAATACCTTTGAACGATTTCTTCCTCTTCCATTACTTCATTTTCTAAAATGCCGCCATTTTTTATAATCGTTTTAGCAGAGGCTGTATTGTTTTTATCGCACGTTACTAATACTTCGTCAATTCCTAACTTTTTCGCTATAGGCAAAGCCATCCCTAACATCAAAGAGGCGTATCCCTTTCCTCTTTCCGATGGACGTATGCCATATCCAATATGTCCGCCAAACTGAAACAAATATTCATTCAAACAATGTCTGATATTGATCGCTCCAAAAATTCTTTTGTTATTACAAACCAAAAAATAAGTATGGGCAGGCACCAAATGCCCAGGACAAGTCTCCTTGTTTTCGATACTATAGGTATAATCAAGCCAAGATTTGTAATCCTTATCTAATAATCTCACAGCATAGGGAATGATGTCCTCACCATATGCTTCCCATTCAAAGATAAAATCATTATACTGCTCTTCCAATTCCTCTGAAGCTCTTATGAGTTCAAGTATCAACTCTACCAACTCCTTTTCTTAGCTTTATTTACAGACAATTCTATCATTATTTCAAGCCATATTCCAGTAAAAAGCCATAAAATCTTTCTTTTGCTTGACAATTGTATGTCCAATTATATATAATAGCCTCATGTTGAAATATTCTGAAAGGAGGTAGGAATAAATGTTTAGAGATACTTTATATGTTCATCATACAATCAAATATATCCCTTACAATAGCCCTGCCTCTTTAGGTCGCCGGCTATTGTCTTGACCTTTTTATGTCTATTTGTCACACTTAGAACTTACACTTTACGGTCATGGGGTATTCCTATGACCTTTTTTGTTGCATAATAATATGTTTTTTATATCCTGTGCGCTTGTAGAGTGTTTTATATTTAAAGGAGGACGTACCGTGCTTAGAATACTTAAATATGTTTGCAAATACCCTCTTATACTGTTGATCAGTTCATTATCTATGCTGATTGTGATAGCACTTGATAATCTTCTGCCCTATATTCAAATGATCTTAATAGATGATGGCATCACAAAGGGCAAAACCCAGCTTGTTATGCCCCTCCTTATTGGGATGCTGGTGATTTCTCTTTTGAAGCCACTTCTTATCTTTATCAAAGATTATCTTTATAATGTGATTGGGGTCAAAACCCATGAAGATTTAAAAAATGAACTTTTTCAGCATCTTCAATCTTTTGAGTTTTCCTATTTTGATCAGACCAACACGGGTGAACTGATGACCCGGTTAGGAGAAGATATAGAAAACATTTGGCAGACTATAGGATTTGGTCTGAGGCTATTCATTGAAAATATCATCTACTTTATCATAAGTACCGTAATTTTATTTACTCTTGATTATAGACTCGCAATAGCCTGTTTAGTTATTATGATTCCCATTGGCAGTATTGCCATAATCCTCGAGAGACGTTTTGGCATGTGTTATGGCAAAATCAGTGACCAAACTGCTCTGATTAATACAACTGCCCAAGAAAACATAGCAGGGGTAAGACTGGTTAAAGCTTTTGCCCGCGAGAAACATGAGATTCTTAAGTTCTTAAAGCTTAATAAGACCTACTATCATCTCAATATGGAACAAACAGAGGCCGTAGCAACGTACTTTCCAGTGATTGAATTTTTAAGCAATATTTCACTGGTTGTGATGATTATATTGGGTGGTTATTTTGTCTTGAAGGGTGAAATGACCTTTGGTACACTGATGGCATTCAGCGGCTACATATGGAATCTGATATGGCCCATGCGTATGCTTGGATGGCTCATTGATATATTATCTAGAAACTCTGCTTCTGCTAAAAAAATCTTTGCTATATTAGACCGCCCCTCTAAGGTGCAGTCTCCACCTGATTGTTATGTGCCTGATAGGGTTCATGGGGTCATAACTTTTAAAAATGTCAGCTTTAAATATCATGAAGAGAGCGTACTTAATAACATCCATCTAACAATCCCAAGAGGCAGTACTGTCGCTATAATAGGGACCACTGGTTCAGGTAAGACCTCTCTCCTTAGTTTAATCGGCAGATATTATGATGTTTGTGAAGGTTCGGTATTTGTTGATGATGTTGATGTGACCCGCTTCGACCTACAGGTTTTACGAAGTCATATGTCTATTGTGATGCAGGATACTTTCTTGTTTTCAGATACCATAGAAAATAATGTGAGGTTTGGTAAAGCTGATGCTTCTTTAGATGAAATAAAAGAGGCCTGCCACACTGCCTGCTGCCTGGATTTTATTACAAGCTTCGAAAAAGGTTTTTCTACAGAAATAGGGGAAAGGGGCATGGGTTTATCCGGCGGACAAAAACAGAGGATTTCTATTGCCCGTGCATTGATTAGAAAAGCTCCCATTCTTATTTTAGATGATGCCACCTCTGCCCTTGATACAGAAACAGAATACAGCTTACTGAAAAATCTCAAAACGCTTCAAAATGACACTACAACCCTCATCATTGCCCATCGCATCTCAGCGGTTAAAAATGCCGATCTCATTATTTTCTTAGAAAATGGTGAAATAAAGGAACAAGGAACCCACACTGAGCTCATCTCCCAAAAGGGCAGCTATTATGATATTTATGTTGAACAATTTAAGCAATTTGAAACCCTAGAAGAGGAGGCAATCTGATGGCTCGTAATACGATTCACAAAGATGAAGACACTACCCAAAGAAGTAAGACCCAGCTTACCCTAAGACTTCTTTCCTATCTTAAACCTTATAAGCGTCAAACACTAGTCGCAGTGGCTCTAATGGTTGTTGCTATGATCTGTGGTCTTATCAATCCTTATCTTTTGAAGATAGCTATTGATACGCATATCAAACAAAAAAATGTCTCAGGCCTTTTATGGATTGGTGTGATCCTTATTGTCATTAACCTACTAACTTGGCTTCTCTCTAAAATTCGTTTTCAGATGGTCGCTAAAATAACCAACACCATGTTAGTAGATATTAGAGCAGAGCTATATACCCATATTCAAAAGCTATCCTTTAGCTTTTTTGACAGTAGGCCCGTAGGTAAAATATTAGCCCGGGTGATTGGAGATGTTAATGCGCTTCAAAATTTATTCAGCCAAGGCATTCAGTCCCTTGTTCCTGAACTTTTGACGCTTCTATTCTCTGCAGTATTTATGTTTTTGCTCAATGTTAAACTTGCTTTAGCATGTGTTTTACTGTTGCCTTTTTTATCGATGGCTATGTTTTATATAGAGCTGTCTTCTCGTAAACGCTGGGATATACAGCGCAAAAAACGCTCTAACCTCAATGCTTTTACCCATGAGAATTTCTCTGGTATTAAAGTGGTTCAAGCGTTTGCTAGAAATAGGTCTACCGCTTTAACTTTTAAAGCCATGGTAAGTGAGCTTGTAGCTGCCTTTATACATGCTATTAGAATCAATGAGTTCTTCTGGCCTCTCGTCGATTTCTCTTGGGGAATCGGTACAGTTGTGGTCTTTTATATAGGTTATGGTCTTATAAAGACTCATGAAATTGAAATAGGGACTCTTTTAGCCTTTTCCATGTATGTCGGTATGTTTTGGCGCCCGCTCATGAATTTATCTAACTTTTACAGCACGCTCCTCACAAACTTTTCTGCTGCCGACAGAATCTTTGATATTTTAGATGTCCAGCCAGATTTAACTTCTGATTCAAACGCTCCTATTATGGCGCTCATTCAAGGTGAAGTGACTTTTAAAGACGTCTGCTTTTCATATGATGAAACAAGTGAAGTGTTAAAAAATGTAAACTTTACAGTGGCACCGGGTGAGAGAATTGCTTTAGTTGGCCCCACCGGTGGGGGTAAGACCACTATTGTCTCTTTAATCAGCCGCTTTTATGACCCTGACTCTGGGGAAGTTTTAATAGATGGCAAAAATATTAAAGACGTTAATTTAGAGTCCTTTCGCAGTCAGCTTGGCATCATGCTGCAAGATACTTTTTTGTTTTCCGGAACCATTATGGAAAATATCCGTTATGGCAAATTAGATGCAACAGATGATGAAGTTATCGCTGCTGCTAAAGCTGTAGAAGCCCATGGACTTATCCTAAAAATGGAAAAAGGGTATGCTACAGAGGTCAATGAACGGGGATCAAGACTATCATTAGGTCAGAGACAGCTTATATCTTTTGCAAGAGCATTGCTTGCCAATCCCCGCATTCTTATATTAGATGAAGCTACGTCTAATATAGATACTCAAACGGAACGTTTAGTACAGCAGGGCATTGAAAAACTATTGTTTAACAGGACTTCTTTTGTTGTAGCCCATAGGTTATCTACTATACGGGATTGCGACAGAATCATGGTTATAGATGATCTTGGCATCAAAGAAAATGGCACCCACAAGGAGCTTATGGCTCAAAGGGGTACCTATTATGATTTATATATGACTCAATACCGCTTCCTTAAAGAAGGTGCGTAAGTAACAAGACGCCATCCCCACAGTCTTTCAAAAGCATCATAACCCACGGCCACCTCTCCTACATCCAACCGCCAAGAAGAGGTGGCTATGGGTTGATAGCTCCATACATAAATTCCTTGAGCTCAGAAATGCTCTCAAACACATGAAGCGGGTTTACTTTTCGCAGCTCCGCAGTATGAGCAAATTCTGCCCACGCTGCGGACAAACACGTGACATCGACTCTCTTGCATTCCGTGACATCTGAAACAGCATCACCGATATAATAAAATTCATCTGATTTTACTGAATATTTCTGCATGAGTAATAAAATAGACTCTGCCTTATTAGGCTTTTTTTCAGATCCTGTGGCTATTTCAATAAAAGCATCTTTTAGTCTTAGTTTTTCTAAAGTGATGTCACAGCTTTTTTCCCCTTTTCCAGTAATCAATGCGACAATTATATGATTCTCTTGCAAAAAATTAATCAAATCACGGATACCTGGAAAGGGGTCTGGGCACATGTCATGAAGCACTTCATAATATTGATAGAAGTCCTGTAATGCTTGTTCCCAATATTTTTTTACAACCTTTTTTACCATTCCGATTTCATTTAACCCAAAAGTCTCTATTACTTCTTTTTCTGTGATTTCATGACCTGCATAAGGTGACACCGCCTCACAAAATGCCTCAATACACATTGTAATAGAATCACACAGGGTACCATCTAAGTCAAAAGCCACCATCTTAATCATGTCTTTCTTCCCCATTTATTTCTCTAATGACTCGGCAAGGATTACCAACAGCAACAGAATTATCGGGTATATCTTTCCTTACTACACTTCCTGCGCCAATCACACAACCATTTCCTATTTTAACTCCAGGAAGTATAATGACACCTCCACCTATCCAGCATCCATCTCCAATTTCGACCGGAAATGCATAAGTGCGACAAAAATATTCTCCACTCTCCACTGACCAGTTCGGTGTCAGACGTTCTCTCAGCTCTACTGGATGCGTGGCTGTGTAAATCTGAACATTGGAAGCAAGGAGAACATTATCACCAATTGTTATTTTATTACAATCTACAAAAGTACAATTCATATTTATAGATACATTACTTCCAATGTAAATATTGCAGCCATAATCGCAGATAAAAGGTGTTCCCACAGATACATTTGTTCCGATACTTCCGAATAGATTCTCTAAAAGTTCTCTTCTTTCTGTTTTTTGACTATAACGTAGACCATTATAAGCTGATAGCAAATTGTTGCTGTTCTCTTTATATCCTAAAAATATTTCATCGTGGCAGTTGTAGTACTTTCCTGTCATGCATTTTTCCAGTTCTGTCATATCTGAATCTTCCTTTCATTTTTAACTAAAGTATAAAAAACGGCCTGTTACTCATCAAGTAACAAGCCGTTTCTATTTTATATTCTTCTTGCAAGGACTTCTATTAGGAACAATACCGGCACCTGGGATGTGGCATTATATCCTCCATTTACGCGCTGCATATTCATGTTGTATGAAATATTCCAATCAGACATTTTAGAAATTGTACAGTTGGGCTGATTCGTTATACTCAATATTTTACTATTACAAGCTTGAAAATCTTTGATAAAATCTACTATTTCTTTCGTCTCACCTGAAACCGAAAGTACGATAAGCACTGTTTTCTTTTTCTCTATATCGCTAACAGGATAATAGGGATCTTCTAAGCCTATAGAGAATTTACCCAAAGTTGAAAAGTACCTAGATCCATATCTTGCTAGTGTTCCTGAGGAACCTAGGCCAACAAATACTACCATTTCTGCACTTCTAATCATTTCAGCGCCTTGGCTGATTTTTGCTTCAAATGCGCTCGTGTTGCTTCCCTGAAAATAATGAAGCAGTCCCTGTAAATCGCTTTGGGGTGCAATGTTCGATATTTCTTTTGTATTTTCCCTTAATTTGTTTTTGAACTCTGAGTAGTTATCACAATTCACTTTATTGCAAAACCTTAATATCGTAGATGTTGAAACATTCACTTCGCTGGCCAATTCACGGATTGTCATGAAGGGAATTTTATCGCAGTTTGATATAATATATTTATAAATTGAAATTTCAGTTTCGTTAAATTTTTGAATAATATCATATGAAAACATACTATTGATCCTCAACATTCTTTACAATAAGTTTAAGCTTAGACTTAGCGTAATTCTCGTTTATTTGCACTAATCATAGCATAACCTATCACGAATGTCACGTTTGTTCAACACCACTATTTTGCTGGTTCTGCTGCAAAATGGCCTCTTGTACTATTGGCAATTTTCACAAGCATCAGCATAACAGGCACTTCTACCAGTACCCCAACAACTGTTGCCAGTGCAGCGCCTGACTGAAGCCCAAATAGTGATATGGCCACTGCAACCGCCAGTTCAAAGAAGTTGCTGGCACCAATCATCCCTGCTGGCGCTGCAATACTGTGAGGCAGTTTCCAAAGCTTTGCCCACATGTAAGCAATACCAAAGATTAAAAATGTCTGAATAGTAAGTGGTACAGCAATAAGTACAATATGAAGTGGATTATTTAAGATAATATCTCCTTGAAAAGAAAAGATAATAACAAGTGTCAGAAGTAATCCAACAATCGTAACATTGTCAAATTTTTTCAAAAACACATTTTGGAAGTAATCCAATCCTTTTTTCTTAATCATCAGTGTTCTTGTGATATACCCAAATGCCAGTGGAATAACAACAAACAGTACAGTGGATAAAAGCAGTGTTCCCATAGGAACTGCTACATTCCCAACCCCTAATAAAAACGCTACGATAGGTGTAAATGCTATCAATATAATGAGATCATTCACTGCCACTTGTACAAGGGTATAAGCTGGATCCCCCTTGGTCAGATGGCTCCATACAAATACCATGGCTGTACAAGGTGCCGCTCCTAGGAGTACCGCTCCTGCTAGATATTCCTTCGCCAAATCTGGCGCAATCAAGCTGCCAAATACCACATAGAAGAAAAATGCTGCTATAGCATACATCGTAAAAGGCTTAATCAGCCAGTTCGTTACACAAGTTACCACAAGTCCTTTAGGTTTCTTGGTGGCACTGACAATACTTGTAAAGTCAATCTTTAACATCATCGGATAAATCATCAGCCAAATCAGTATGGCCACCGGTATCGATACATTGTAATACTCAAAGTTACTTAATGTATTCGGAATCCCAGGTAAAAACTGCCCTACCAAAATCCCTACCACAATACATCCTGCAACCCATAGGGTTAAATACTTTTCAAAAACGCCAAGACCTTTGCCTTTAGCCTCATTATTTTGTGCCATTTCAAATCCTCCTCCATCTTCTTTTTGATGCTATCTTTTACTCTTTATGACCTTCTTTTGTTGCATGATAAAATTGGTGCCCGCCCGAAAGATTGTAAACTTCTTTAAACCCTTCATTAATCAATATGTTCTGCGCTGCATTACCCGTTACCCCCTTGTTGCAGTAGGTAACAGTTGGTATCTCTTTATCCAGCTTCTTTAGCTCTTCTCTCAGCTTATTGTGAGGCATACTGACTGCTGTTTCCACATGAGATGCTTCATATTGTTTCATGACTCTTGCATCAACAATCTGGAGCTTTTTGCCTTCTTTAAGGAGCTCTTTGGTCTCTTTGGCTGTTATAATAGGTCTATGCTGATTTAAAGCATTGTCCAGTATCATCCCCGTATAATGAACGGGATCCTTAGTCGTTGAAAAAGGGGGTGCATAGGCAAGGTCTAAATGGAAAAGTTCATCTACTTTTGCCCCATAGGTAATAAGCGCTGCAAAGACATCAATACGCTTATCCACCCCTTCATACCCTATGATTTGTACACCCAATAGCTTTTCTGTATTTTTATCTGCAATGGCTTT
>JARBTY010000204.1 GCA_029239935.1 Clostridia bacterium
TCTAAGTTTTGTTTTACGCCATCTATATCTAATGTTTTTTTAATAGCTGCGCCATTCATTTTTATCATATAAATACTCCTCCTTTCTAACTTACTTAAGCTTTGTCAGCTCTTTTTCAAGTATCTCTTTAATCGTTTTTGGATTAGCTCTTCCTGCAAGCCTTTTGCTGCATTGACCCATTAAAAATCCAAATAACTTTTCTTTTCCTGCAAGATACCCTTCTACTTCTTTAGTAAATTCACCCACAACTGCTGTCACCGTGTCTTCGATTTCATCAACACTGTCATTCATAAGGAATCCTTCGTCCTTAGCGATTTGCTGTGGCAGCTTTTCACCCTCTAACATAATCTTTAGAATGGCTTTGGCATTATTTTTATTAACGACCTCTTCTTCTGCCATTTTTACAAGTTCTGCAAACGCAACAGGTGTAAAAGGTATATTTTTACTATCAAGCTCCCCTTCATTAACATATCTGAGGAGTTCTACTACAACGAAATTGGCTACCGCTTTATAGTTTGGAAAACTTGCGATGGCTTCATTGTAAAAGTCAGATATTTCTTTGTTCGCAACAAGAATTTTTGCATCAGCCTTATTAAGTCCATATTCTTTTACGTAAAGTTCAAAACGCTCATCTATAAGCATAGGCAGTTCTTTTTTTATTATTTCAATATCTTCCTCTGTTATACTTACTGGTGTCACATCTGGTTCTTTAAAATATCTATAGTCATGGGCGTCTTCTTTAGAACGCATTGAAGTTGTTACGCCTCTGTTATCATTAAATCTTCTTGTCTCCTGGACAATCTCTTCTCCAGCAATAAGCATTTTAGTTTGTCTTTCTACTTCATACTCAATAGCTCTTACAATGGATTTAAGGGAATTAAGGTTTTTAATTTCTACCTTTGTACCAAGTTTTTCTGCTTCTGGTTTTTTAAGAGATATATTCACATCTGCTCTTAAAGAGCCTTCTTCCATCCTGCATAGACTAACTCCCGCATACTGCAAGAGTCCTGCCACTTTTTCTATATAAGCTTTAGCTTCTTCTGCTGAAGACATATCTGGTTCAGATACAATCTCTATCAGCGGAACGCCGCATCTATTATAATCTGCAAGACTTGTATTATCGATATCATCATGTACAAGTTTTCCTGCATCTTCTTCTATATGAATACGGTGAACGCGAATGTATTTTTCTTCTTCACCTACATCTATTTTAACCTTACCATCTATACACAAAGGTAAATCAAATTGAGAAATCTGATAAGCCTTTGGAAGGTCCGGATAAAAATAGTTTTTACGATCTATTTTTGAAAATCTATTAAGATCACAATTAAGTGCAAGCCCGCCTTTTATGGCATACTTTACAACCGTTTGATTGAGTACCGGAAGTGTTCCTGGAAGTCCTATACATACAGGGCAACACCTCGTATTTTGTTCTCCCCCAAAATCTACTTCACAATTACAAAAAATCTTTGTGTTTGTAAGCAGCTGGGCGTGTATTTCAAGTCCTATTACAATATCATAATTTGCCATTCTTATCACCTGCCTCTTTTTTATAATTTAGGATGTTGAATTTTAAAGTTTGATTCGAACGCATCTGCTACCTGAAGTACAGTTGCATCATCAAAGGCCTTGCCTACTATAGACATTCCTATAGGCATTCCTTTTTCATCATAACCACAAGTTGTTGATACAGCTGGAAGTCCTGCAATATTAACTGTTACAGTACAAATGTCAGCTAAATACATCTTAACTGGGTCCCCTTCAATTTCTCCTATTTTATAAGCTGTTGTAGGTGCTGTTGGTGTGATAATGGCATCACAGCCTTCAAATATGCTCTTGTATTCTGCCTTGATTTTTTGTTGTATATAAAGCGCCTTTTTGTAGTAGGCATCGTAATAACCACTGGACAGTGCATAGGTTCCTAAAAGGATTCTTCTCTTAACTTCTTCTCCAAATCCTTCATTACGGGTACGCATAATACGTTCTTCATAAGTTTTAGCCTCTGGTGTACAATACCCAAACTTGATGCCATCATATCTAGCTAAGTTTGAACTTGCTTCTGCTGAAGCAATAAGGTAATATGCCGCTATAGCATATTTTAAGCTAGGCAGAGAAACCTCTACTATCTCAGCTCCCATTTTTTCATACTCTTTAACAGCATTAAGAACCATCGCTTTAACTCCGCTGTCTATACCTTCTCCAAAAAATTCTTTTGGGAGTGCTAGTTTTAGTCCTTTAATATCGTGCCCTAATTTACTGCTAAAATTTATATTTTTATGGGATGAAGTCCCATCAAAAGCATCATGCCCAGATATAACATTTAATACACTTGCACAATCTCTTGCACTATGTGCTAGCGGACCAATTTGATCAAATGAACTAGCAAAGGCTACAAGCCCAAATCTTGATACCGCACCATAAGTAGGTTTCATACCTGTTATCCCACAAAATGCTGCTGGTTGTCTGATTGAACCGCCAGTATCTGAACCGAGAGAAGCTGCCGCAAGCTTTGCAGCTACTGATGCCGCACTTCCGCCAGATGAACCACCTGGTACTCTTGTAAGATCATAAGGATTTTTTGTTTTCTTATAATAAGAGGTTTGTGTGGATCCTCCCATTGCAAACTCATCCATACTTACTTTGCCTAATATAACAACATCCTCAGCTAATAATTTACTAACTGCTGTTGCATTATAAGGAGGCACAAAATTCTCTAACATTTTTGAACCGCAAGTTGTACGTATACCTTCTGTGCACATATTGTCTTTTATACTAATAGGAATACCAGTAAGAGAGGCACTCTCTCCTTTTGCAATTCTATTATCTGCAAGAACTGCTCTTTTTAAAGCCTCTTCTTCGCATACTGTAATGTAACTCTCAACTTGTTTGTCTGTTTGACTAATTCTATCAAGATAATATTTTGTAAGCTCCACGGATGATATTTCTTTTTGGTCTAATAACTGTCTAAGCTCAAGAATACTCTTATCACATAGCTCCATAATTTCCTCCTAATAACTACTCCATAATCTTTGGTACAACGAAAAATCCATCTTTTTTGTGAGAAGCATTTGCAAGTATTCGTTCTCTGTCAAAAGAATCTCTTGATGCATCTTCTCTCAAATTTGAAAGACTCACTCCTTCACCTTTCAAATCTTCATTTTCGTCAAAACTTACGTCATTCATGGTATCCATAAGATCAACAATTGCACTCATTTCTGATACCAGTCTCTCCTTATCAGCTTCATTAATCTCAAGCTTAGAGAGCTTTGCTAAATAAGTAATTAAATCAGTATCTAACACGCCTATCACCTACCTAATAGATTGCTCCAAATTTTACTATCTATCAATACTATCATAGATTACTCCAATTATCTATAATTTATAACATAAATTCAATTGCTAAAATACTCAAAAAAATAAAAAAGCGCCACTTAATATAACATCAAAATGTTAGTTAAGTTAGCGCCATTGCTAAGTCTCATTCTCTTTGTGATTGATTATACATGGAAGACATTAAAATTTCAAGAGCTATTTTGAAAAAGATCGCATATTTTTGTATCCAATTTCTTCTATATAGTATGATTAGCTTATAAAAACATCTATCATGCATCTTTTTATAAGCTAAAAATCTTTTGATTTTAAATAAGGAAATTTTATTTCATTATATTGCTTAATTTTATAATTTATAATAAAAATGACGGTTTTATATGGTTTTCCTGCAAAATACATTGACTTTTCCCTTTTTAAATGCTATAAAATATTCATATGCAAGGACAATGGCGTTCTCTGGGTAAACCTTACCCTAAGTGCGCCTTTTTTTAGCAGTTTAAGTGAACTCAATAGTACTTAATAAGGAAGCTATTTTAAAAATTTCTTTTATAAACTTACAGCAACTTCTAAAAATCCTTACAGACAGCTTTACACACCTCAATAATTGTTTTAAACTAGTATCAATATCTATAGTTTAATTATTATTGTAATAGGAGGATACCACATGTCATACAACAAACTTGGTGCTCTAAGATTTGTAGAAGAAAATGACGTCAAATTTGTAAAACTTCAATTTTGTAATATATTTGGAGAGTTAAAAAATATTTCTATATCCTCAAAACAACTTAGCAAAGCCTTTGATGAAGGTATCGCCTTTGATGCTTCTTCTATCGAAGGCTTTGGAACGATCGAGGATTCTGAGTTGTTTTTATTTCCAGACCCTGCTACGCTTTGTATCTTACCTTGGAGACCTCAGCATGGTAAAGTAGCTAGGTTCTTCTGTGATATTAAAACCGCAGAATTAAAACCTTTTCAGGGAGACAGTCGTTATATTTTAAAACGCACCTTTGAAAGAGCTAAACAAATGGGATTTGTTTTTAATGTTGGTGCCGAATGTGAGTTTTTCTTATTTAAAACAGACCAAGAAGGAAAGCCTCTCCTTGAATTTAGTGATAAAGCTAAATATTTTGATGCTGCACCTCTCGATCAAGGAGAAAATACAAGACGCGAAATATGTCTGACACTTGAACAAATGGGCTTTGAAATAGAAACTTCTCACCATGAATCCGCTTACAGTCAGCATGAGATAGATTTTAAGTATGACAACGTCATAGCCTCTGCTGATAATATTCTCAGCTTTAAAACTGTTGTCAAAACAGTTGCTCAAAGAAATGGCCTTTATGCTTCTTTTATGCCAAAACCTATTGCGAACACCAGTGGTTCTGGTATGCATATCAATATGTCACTCCTTCAGAACGGTGAGAATATTTTTGATATCAAACCTGGTCATGAAATGCCAGATACTGCAAAATATTTTATTGCTGGTGTGCTCACACATGTTAAGGAGATGTGTGCCATAACTAATCCTATCGTTAACTCTTATAAAAGGCTGGCATCTGGCTTTGAAGCCCCAAGACATATTACTTGGTCTTTCAAAAATCGTTCTTGTCTTATAAGAGTACCTTTTACAACATCAGGTTATAATAGGATTGAACTGCGAAGTCCAGATACAAAATGTAATCCTTATCTTACACTTGCTCTTATTCTCTCTGCCGGTCTTGATGGTATTGAGCGTCAGCTTGACCTTATGCCAGCTTTAACAACAAATGCCTATACACTTACATCTAGCGCGTTAAATGAGATGAATATAGATACATTGCCCGGAAATTTATACGATGCTTTAAACTGTATGAAAGAGAGTACTTTTGTTAAAGAAACCATTGGAGAACATATATTTGAATCTTATTTAGTACTGAAATCACAAGAATGGAATATATATAATCAGACAATACACGAATGGGAAGTACAAAATTATCTTTAATCTGCAAAACAACCATAAATGATTACTAAAGGAGCAGGAAGCGTGGAAAAGATATTGATAGTATCTACCCAAAAACAGTCTTCAGATGCCTTGTATGATATCATTAAACCGCTTGTTTTTTCTGGTTATGATTAT
>JARBTY010000205.1 GCA_029239935.1 Clostridia bacterium
TTGGTTATTGAGATTGTGTCGGGACAAAGCTATGAAGACTTTATGAGGGAACAGATATTTCAGCCGTTAGCTCTTCACCAGACGTATGTTTATAAAGAAGATGCTAGGACCACCGGACAGTTGGCACAGGGCTACCGTTCTTCTTTCTTTATGACAACTCCATATAACGCGCCGGATTATGCCGGGAATAAACCCGCAGGCTACATCATTTCCTGTACCAAAGATATGGCCCGTTGGATGGGCATACAGATGGGTATTGTGCAGGATATACCCGAAATATTCCATTTGGTTATCGAAAAATCCCATCAAGGGGACCTATCTGTTCCAGCTGTCAACGGAATGTATTATGCAGCGGGCTGGTCGGTAAGCGCCGACCAAACGATTATTGAACACCCAGGGGGCAATCCCAATTTTGCAACCGAAGTGGCCATACTGCCCAGTGAACGCGTAGCCATCTGCTTACTGACCAACAGCGCAAGTACCAATATCAATCTGGTACTAAAGGTTAAAGATATATTAGACGGCAATTTAGCGCAGTCATATCAAATAAGTGCCACACAGCTTTTGGACATCATTTTGTCGTCTATCACAATTATTCTTTGCCTATTGGCCATTCTGTTCTTTCTCTTAGGATTACGCAGAGGGAAAATGAATGAGGGGCAGCCAATGACAAAAAAGAGAATACTCGTAACAGTTACTTGGCTGATCGCTACGATTACCCTGTGTATAATGTGCTATGCCTTCGATTGGTCAACGATACTTATTTGGCAAACATATAGTGTTCTTACAGCTTTGATTTCATCGGCATTATTAACAGCAAGCATTACATGGTTTGTATCCACTCACCGATATAATGCCTCGCTCCGAAAATAAGCATAATGTTAAACAATTTATTTAATTTTTAATAGATGAGTAGGTGAATGGGTAATGGTCAAAAAATCTTTAAAAAGCGCAGTTGGTACAAGTATAGGCGTGACGCTCGGAGGATGCATTCTGCCAAGATTATTTTTTCGAAACCTGTATAACAACACTTTTCCACCAATTTGGAAACAAGTAATTTTTTATCTGATAGTAGGATATATGACTTCTTTCCTTGTGTTTTTTATAATCAACTGGGTAAAGGCAAAACAACAAAAATAATATAAGGCATAGATTATGAGTATGATCTTTGATTAAATTCACAAGTAAGACCAGCGCATTGGAAAACTTACAGAAAGAATATTATTATGGTACGCATTCGTAAAAATAATTTAGGAAGAGAAATGTTTAAAAAAGCGGGAAGAGATGAATTTCCTAGAGAAAAGAGGAAGAGATATGGAAAGTACAGAGAGAATAATTGGCTTTGAGAATTCGTTAGTCATATCCTTAGTAGTTCAAATTATATCAACAGTACTTATGTTTGGAATGGTCATATTGATGATATATTTATGTGTTCTAGGCATAAGGGCATTGAGGATATATATTAAAAAGAATAGTTAAATGCTCATATTCTTTTTTAAATGACGTAAATTCCGGGCGTTAAACATCAAAATAGTTTACTTCTTAAAGAGATAATTTATAAACAGGTGGGAGAACGGTGATGCGTAACAAACAAATTCTAATTATAAGAAATATTATTTTATTATTTGGAATAATAGCATATTTCTTTTTTAATAGAGACAATGGAAAAGAAAACCTAGGACTTTCTGATTCTAATAATCTTGAGCAGGAGGTTAGAATAGAATTTAAAGAACCAGTTCAAAATCAAGAAGAAACACTTGTTGAGGATCAAGAGAGTAGTCAGATAGTGAACGAACTGGGCGCAACCTTAGAAGAACGTTATAACCCCCCCAGCAATTTTGTAAGAGTTAGAATCCAAGAAGATAGCTTTGCTGATTTTCTACGGAAAATGAAATTAAAGCCATATGGAGAAAAGGTGCTTTATTATAATGGACAAACCAAACCCTCCGAAGGGGTATATGATAGTGTAGTAGATGTGCAGATAGGAGATAGAGATCTGCATCAATGTGCCGATGCTATTATGCTACTTCGAGCAGAATATCTTTATGCCAAACAAGAGTACGACAAAATAAGTTTTAATTTTTCTAATGGGTTTGAAGCTGAATACCAAAAATGGATGGATGGATATAAAATACATATAGATGGAAATCGTTTCAGTTGGAGTAAACAGTCTTCTTTCAGTAATGATTATGAAAGTTTTAGAAAATATATGAATCTCGTATTTGCATATGCAGGAACTGCAACGCTAGAAAAACAACTTAACTCTGTAAGTTTAGAAGAGATGTCTATTGGAGATGTATTTATCAAAGGGGGGAGTCCGGGGCATGCAGTTATTGTAGTGGATATGGCTGAAAACACATTGACGGGTGAAAAAGCTTTTATATTAGCCCAAAGTTATATGCCAGCCCAGCAGACACAAATTTTAATTAATCCTGCTAATCAGAAAATAAACCCCTGGTACATAGTAGATACGAATAATCACTTAAGAACACCTGAATGGAAGTTTGAAGCCAGTCAACTCAAAAGATTTCCATAAATAGTTTCTTCATCAAATATGTTTGGAATGTATAATAGCACAGGATAGAAGCAATACTATCCTGTGCTATTATACATTTTGATTAGAAGGTACAGAAACAACCAGCATGGTTTCATCTATATCCGCAAAAACAATTATTCCTCTAAATTATAGATATTTTTGTCCATCCGAAAAGGCAGACAGGATAAAGCTCCGAAGATTCCGATTACCAGAAATAGCAGAGCAGCCCCAGAGCCTTTTCCAGCTCCGAATAGCATGACCCACAAGCTATCAGGCGACTGTGTTGCCATAAATGGCTCAAACACCTTATCAACACAAATACCGCCGCACAAATATCCCAGCGGGATGGTAAAAAACTGCAATGTATTCCTAACTGAATAGACACGCCCTTGTAGATCAACAGGAATTTTCGTGCGGAAAAGCACATCCATATTAGCATTCATAATGGGGATGAATATCCATCCCATAATGGCGCCCAAACACCAGACTGGCGTGCTCCTCCCGAAGGCAAGGATAAAGTTCTCGGTACTCATGGAAAAAAGCAAGGAATTGCATATGACTCGAACTCTGCTTTTGGGCGGTGGAAGAATAGTGGCCAAAATGCTCCCCAGCAAAGTTGCTATCCCTGTAACGATGTTCACCATGCCAAGTTCCAGCTCTCCGCCACCCGCCCGCGAGAGCATCATGGCAGGCAGTGTGGCATTAAAGATGGATGCTGTAAAATTAATCACGGAGAGAAACAGGATTAAGTCCAAAATTCCCCGGTTGTTCTTAAGATACCGTAAACCGCTTGTTGCGGACTGCAATACTGATTCTTTTCTTGTGCTGTCCTTGTGCGTGACATGCGGGATTTTTATAAAACATAGCAATGACACGAATGCCAAAATAAATGTAATCAAATCAAACAAGATGACAACTCGGATGCTTGTAAACGAAAGTATTGCTGTGGCAATTACTGGTGTTAGTATGGTAACCAGTGAATTGGAAAAGGAACGCATCCCACTAACCTTTTGATAATGCTTTTGTGGTACTAACAGGCTGATAGAGACATCCGATGCGGGCTGCTGTACTGTGTTCATGAGGCCGTTTAAGGTGTTGATTAAATAGAGATGCCAAATCTGGAGAGTGTCCGTTGTCAGCAGAAAAAGTACTGTAACAGTACAAAGTGCGGCAAAGCTGTCGCTGACTAGCATAGTGATCTTCTTGTTCCATCGGTCACTCAGTGCGCCTGCAAAAATGCTCAGTAGGACATAGGGTGCATAAGAACAGATGGCCAACAGTGAGGTCGTAAGTGCCGACTCTTGTTGTTGATAGGTCCAGATCACCAGCACAAAGTTGGTCATTGCGCTACCCAGTGCCGAAAGCGACTGCGTGATCCATAAAATCAGGAAGGTGCTAAGCTCTCCGTTGGTTATTTTAAAATTTTTTATCATGACTTTGCTCCTCTTTCATATGAAATCTATTGATTAGATGAAAGTGCAAAGTCCACTGGACGAATTTAATTCACTCCGTGTAGTTTCGTCCAGTTCAGACTTTGCACGGAGAAGTGTCAACGCAGCGCTTCATGTTTATTATCCTTTCATGATTTATTATGTAGGTGCTATAGTGATCGCCTTGCCCATTTTCTTATAAAAACAAGGAAAGAGCCTAACGATATCCTTCAAAAGCAAATAAACTTTTAATTCAGTCTATCAGAAATGAGATAAAAAAACAACCTCGCAAACTTCCATAAGTTGTTCAATAAAGTAGATTTGCAAGTAGCAATAATAAGCATCAAAGGAGATAATTAATATGCCAGATATTAAGTATGAAATTGTTAAGCACATAGCTGTTCTTGCAGAAGGCTCAAAAGGATGGCAAAAAGAGCTAAACCTTATTTCTTGGAACGACAAAGAACCTAAATACGATATACGTGAATGGGCTCCTGAACATACCAAGATGGGTAAAGGTGTTACACTTAGTAAAGACGAACTGATGAAACTGAAAGATATATTGAATGGATTAGAAATATAAGATCATTAAATTCTTTCCAATAGTTTCTGAAATAAATTAAAACCTTCACTCCAATCATCTATATTGGAATCACTGTTTATATGACCTTTTTTGCCAACAGATATTGTTTCAAAGCCCCACTGTTTACCTTTCTCTATACAAAACAGAGGCGAGGAGTATTGATCATTTTCACTGTAAACCAGTATTCCTGGCAATTCCAGATTAGCTTCTGGTAAATACTCAAAGGAATCTAAAAAATGTGGAAATTGTTGGCTTTTAGGATCTGGTGGGGCCACTAAGAAGACTGCCTTCAAGTACTTTCGGATCTTAGGCATGGCTTTTACAGTAAGCAAGCAACCGAGGCTATGGGCAATCAATACCACATCACAGTTATTTCCTCTTGAAAGATTTTCTATCAAATTTTTTTCCCATTCCTTATACACAGGATAATCCCATTCCTCTTGGGATACTCTTCTAAATCCATACTTTTTCTCCCAAATAGTCTGCCAATGCTCTGGCCCGGAGTTATTAAGGCCAGGAATTATTTTTATATTCATTATTGCCACCTCAAGTCTTCTAACTTTTTCAAAAAATTTTTATTTTTAAGGTCAATTTTAGCATACATGTAGGATAGTGTAAAGTGGGTGTCTTTACTGTATGATGGTTTATAGTGTAAAAGAATACAGCCCAAAAAAGCACTGCCGAGGTCACAGTGCTTCTTGGTCTTTTGATAAGCATACAAAGTTTTAACGCGCTTAAGTTTACACTAGAAATGAGAGATTTTAAAAATGTCTATAGATACGCATTTTCTAATTATAAATTCTCAGCTATTTTAATCTCACTGTTAATAATATGATACTCCTGTTTTGGAATGGTTCCGTGTATTAAAAACTCCACTGCT
>JARBTY010000206.1 GCA_029239935.1 Clostridia bacterium
GTTCCTATGTCAATTCCTCTTGTAGGTTCATCTAAAATGAGAAGTTCTGGATTTGTTGCTAGCCACCTAGCTAGAATAACTTTTTGTTGATTGCCACCACTTAGATTCTTTATAAGCTGCTCTCTGCTCGGTGTTTTTATTTCAAGTAATTTAATGTAACGATCAGCAATTTCTTCTTGTTCTTTACGACTAATAAAGTCAAATAGGCCACGTTTGGCTTGTAAAGCTACAATAATATTTTCTCTTATACTAAGATTTCCTAAAATGGCATCTGTTTTTCTATCTTCCGGACAATAGGCTATGCCCTTCTTAATGGCATCTATCGGACTATTTAGAACTGCTTTTTCTCCCTTTATGACTATTTCTCCTGTAGATAATTTATCTGCCCCAAACATTACTCTTGCCGTTTCAGATCGACCTGAGCCAAGAAGACCCGCGAGTCCAAGTACTTCAGATTTTTTGATATCTAGCGTGAATTCTTTGATATTTCCAATGGAAGACGCCTTATCTGCTCTTAAAAATATTTCCTTATTAGTATTTTTATCAGTATTCGAGCTTTTTATAGTTTGTGATAATGTATCATAATCCTTACCAATCATTTTCCCAATAAGTTCTAATTTGGGAAGCTCTTTTGCCAAAAACTCTCCAACAAGCTCTCCATTCCTTAGTATAGTAATTCTGTCGGATACTGCGTAGACTTGGTCAAGAAAGTGTGTTACAAAAACAATACCCATTCCTTCACTTCTAAGCTGCTTCATAACACTAAATAGCTTTTCACATTCGCTTGCATCTAAGCTAGAAGTAGGTTCATCTAATATTAATACTTTTGCATCTACATCAATCGCTCTGGCTATTGCAACCATTTGCTGAACAGCCACTGAATACTGTCCTAATATTTGTGTTACATCAATCTCTATATTAAGTCTCTTCAATAATTTTTTGGTTCTGGCATTTATTGCTTTCCAATCAATCATGCCATTTTTTTTGATCTCTCTGCCTATAAAAATATTTTCTGCAACAGATAAATTAGCACATAAATTGACTTCTTGATAAACAGTACTAATACCTAATTCCTGTGCATGCTTTGGATTTTTCGCACGCATTCCCTCTCCATTTAGTTCTACTTGACCGCTGTCAAATTTTTCTACTCCTGTAAGTACTTTAATAAGCGTTGATTTACCGGCACCATTTTCCCCCAAAAGAGAATGTATTTCTCCGGATCTTAAAGTAAAATCAACATCTGCAAGTGCTTTAACACCTGGAAAATCCTTACTTATATTTCTCATTGTTAACAATGGTTTTACAGCCATCTAAAAACCTCCTTTCAGTATTTGAACTATCCTTATGTGAGAATCCGCCTTAGCACTATTTACTAAGGCGGAAATTTTTAATATGTTTTGACTTAAATAAATTTAGTATTTACGATTTGGAAGATCATCTTTAGCCGTTTCCTGATGGAAAATACCTTCTTCTGATTTAACCCATTTTTCTATTGTTTTACCGTCTTTTAATTCCTGAGCTGCCTTAAAGAATTGTGGTCCAAGTAGTGGGTTACATTCGATCGTAACGTTAGCTTCTCCTGCTGCCATTGCTTCAAAAATGCCTTTAACACCGTCTATTGATACTACTTTGATATCAACACTTGGTTTAAGTCCTGCATCCTTAATTGCTTCTATAGCACCTAATGCCATGTCATCATTATGTGCATAAACACCATTGATTTCTCCAGGATAAGCCTTTAAGAAAGCTTCCATAACTTCTTTACCCTTTGCACGGGTAAAATCTCCTGTTTGACTTGCTAAGATTTTCATGTCTGGATAATTTTTAAGTTCATCCGTAAATCCAGTCATACGATCTGTAGCAGCTGATGCTCCAACAGTCCCCTGTAATTCAACAATATTACCTTTGTTTTCTAATAAAGCTGCCATCTCTTTGGCTGCATTTTGTCCTTCTAAAATAAAGTCCGAACCGATAAAGCCCGCATATAAGTCTTCTGGCACTGCTGCACGGCGGTCCACTAACACGATTGGAATACCTGCATCTTTTGCTTCTTTAAATACTGTTTCCCATCCTGTTTCAACAACTGGTGCAACCCCAATCACATCAACTTCTTGCTGGATGAAGGTTCTAATAGCCTTAATCTGATTCTCTTGTTTTTGCTGACCATCAGAAAATTTAAGGTCTACCCCTAATTCCTCAGCTGTATTAAGAATTGACCATGTCTCAGCATCACGCCAGCCACTCTCCTGACCAATTTGTGCAAAACCTACAACTAGTTTTTCATTTTCTGGTTTAGCTTCTGGTGCGGCCTCTGGTGCGGCTGCCTCTTCTTGAACTGCTGGTGTGGCTGGTGCTTCTGTCGTTGCTGTTGGCTGTGAACAACCTACAAATATTGTGCTCATAAGTAAAATTGACGATAAGACTGCAGTTAATTTCTTAAATTTCATTATGTTTCCTCCCATTTCCTATTGTTTTAAAAATTTATTATTCTCTACATCCAAAGTATATCCTTTAACACAATTGATGTATATTCAGTACATTATGATATTTTTTTTGTATAATTCATCTAATAGTTGATAGATTTTTAACTTTACACTTTTTCCAAAAAATACTGTACCTTAATCATTTAATCTATTAAATGAAGTTTTTATTCCCTTATAAAGACTATTTTTTTATCATAAAAAAGAATCACTTTATCCCTCTCGAAGGATAAAGTGACTCTTTTGAAAAACATTGATACTTTTTTATAATAATTTTTTATGATATTCTTGTTGAGATCTTATTCTGTATTCCCTTGGACTCATTCCCACATTTTTTTTAAACAAATAGCTAAAATAATGGGACTCATTATACCCGACTGCTAAAGCTACATCTGCTGAACGCATGGAGGTTGTCACTAATAAGCCTTTGGCCTTTTCAATGCGCGTTCGTGTAAGATATTCTATAAAAGTTTCGCCTGTTTCTTGTGAAAAAATAGTACTAAAGTGATTGGGACTAAGGGCAATTTCAGCAGCAACCGTGTTTAAAGAAATCATAGCGCTTGCATAATGATCATTGATATACTTTCTTGCCTTTCTGATAATATTGCCATAACGCATGTCTTGGCACGAATCCCTAAAATCAATAACTTTTTCTAGTACCTGGGTCACAAACTCTGTAAACGTTTCTTGTGAAGAAGATAAATCAAATAAAAGTGTTGGATTATCTACTTCTGGTATAATGTTTTGAGGTTTTCCTCCTAATTCTGTAATAAGCCTTGAAGAAACCACGACTATATTCATAAGGATATAGTAAGTAAACAAAAAGCTTTGGGTATTGGTGTTGTTGATACCTTGTGCATAATGGCTTATAATATCTGGTATATCTGCTTTAGAGGCATACTTTAGTTTTTCCTCAATAGAATGATCTTCAGTTATAATAAAACTTGTTGTCATGGGGTCTTTTTCAATATCATTTATCCCCATAATCTGCCCTTGTTTGAATCTGTTTAAAAACTTGATTGTTTTTTTAGAGTCTAGAAATGACTTCGAGATTTCTCCGATTCTATCTGTTACAGAGCCGATACCAATGGTTAAAACAGCATTTGTTTTTGTCTCATACTCGTGTTTAAGAATATTGGCAAGCTCATAGGCTCCTTGGTCAATACTTTCTTTAGAAGAGCCTTTTACTATCACAAGAAAATTATCTTCATTTCTAAAAAACGGAATCAGATCTGCCCGCTCTTTAAATAAGCTATTGATGGAGCTTTTAACCTCGAGTAAATCATTATATTCTGTTTTGCTAGCATCAATTTCAATATTAATGAGTACATAATACCTGGCAATTAAATCAATATTGGCATTTTGTGCTTCTCTTAAGGCATCTGTTGTGCTTAGAGCTCCCATAATAAGCTTATCCAGAAATTGATTTTTAAGAATATAGGCGGATGAATTAAGTTCTCTATGAAGCATTTCAAGGTTGGTTCGTTGTTTCTTTTCTTCTTCAAATCTTAGAATAACTTTGTTGAGCACTGAAAATAGTTCTGTAGCACCTACTGGCTTGAGTAAATATTCATCCACTCCTATGGAAATAGCATCCCTAGCAAAATCAAATTCATCATGTCCGCTTAATATAATAATTCTAATCCATGGCATGATTCTTTTAACTATTTTTGAAAGCTCCAATCCATCCATAAATGGCATTTTAATATCTGTAATTAAAATATCGGGATGTAATTCCTGAATCATAGCAAGTGCCATTTCACCATCTGCTGCTTCTCCGCACAGCATATAGTCAGCCTCATTATAGCTCATCATATTACGTATACCTTCTCTTATGACAAATTCATCTTCTACAATAAAGACTTTATACATTTCTATCCCCCTTCATAACTGGCAGCTTAAAGGACACCTTTGTTCCTTCTCCATACCTGCTTTCTATGCAAAGCCCATCCGCTCCCTCATAATATAAACGTATCCTTCTATGTACATTATAGATGCCAAAACCTATATCAGGGACACTAGCTGCATCAGCCAGCATGCTTCTTAGCTCCTCTAACCGCTCTTCTTTGATACCTATCCCAGTATCTTCAACACAAAAATAGCTGTTTTCTCCCTCTTTCCAGGCTTTTACAGCAATCATACCTCTTCCTCTTTTATGTTTAATACCATGATATATAGCATTTTCAACTAAAGGCTGCAAAAGCAGCTTAAGCATAGGCATATCATTTAATTGCTCCTCTATTTCAATACTATAATCTAATATGTCACCATATCTTATAGACTGGATAATAAGATAATTTTTCACATGTTCTATCTCTTGCGCTATAGTGATCCAATCTTTTCCTTTACTTAACGATATCCTGAAAAACTGCGTAAATGCTAAAGTCACTTTTATGACTTCCTGATGTCTTTTTTGTTCAGCAAACCAAACAATTGTATCGAAAGTATTGTATAAAAAATGAGGTGTTATTTGAGCTTGCAATGCCCTCATTTCTGCTTTTTGAACTTTAATTTGTTCCGAAATACTGACATCTATCAAATCTTTAATTCTTTCGGCCATGATATTTAAACTATGGGTAAGATTTTTCAACTCCTCTACCTCTGGCTGTTCAGCTCGTACAGATAAATCACCCTTTGCAATCTCCCCAGCCATCCGCTCTAATTTAATAATCGGAAAACTTATGGCATTTCTGACAGAAATATATCCAATTACTGCAAAGATCACAGCAATCACAAAAATGATTACAACGATGATTGTACTGATTAACGTTGTAACTTGTATAGATTGATTAACCCTTCCAATATCTTCAATCTCGGCCCCAATAAATTCCTGCAGCACATCTGATACCAATATGGATACCCCTATGACTTCTTCAAGGGTTTTTTCATGCTCTAATACCTTTTCATTATTTTCAATTTGAATACCCATTTTGTC
>JARBTY010000207.1 GCA_029239935.1 Clostridia bacterium
AGAGGGAGAAGCAACAGCTATGTATATCAGCAAACTGCTTAAACCCTTAGGGATTAAAACAACCCGTATTGCCCATGGAGTGCCTGTTGGGGGAGATCTGGAGTATGTTGATGAGATCACGCTGTCAAGAGCATTACAAGGCAGAAGAGAAATGTAATTTATAAATAAAATTTTATTTAAAAATATGGTTAAAAGAAAAGTGAAAATTTCTTTTAACCATATTTGATATATGTGGTATTTTTATTTAAGCTATCATCAAAAGATACTGCTTGAAATATACGCTATTAAATTGTAAACTTAAGCTACATTAATGATAAGGCAAATAGGATGAAATTTAATAGGCGTAAACGGTAGAAGGAGGAAGTGGTGTTGCAAAACAGGAAAAGGACTGACAATGAGAGAATAATATTAGCTAAGATAAGAGAATGTGGCTCTATGACCAAATATGATCTAGCAGAAAAAATGAATATAAGTATTCCTACAGTTACAACCAATGTCAATAAGCTCTTAAATGAAGGGGTTTTAAAAGAGGTAGGCGTGTTGGAAGTAGACTATGGGCGTAAGCCGATACTTATAGATATTGACTATGAGAGATACTTCAGTATCGGCATAGATATTCAAAAAAATCATATCTATTGCTGTTTGATGAACCTAAAGTTCGAAATCGTTACAGAAAAAACTATAAAAAATGCCAATAGTGCTTTAGAAGACAGCATTAAAACAATTATAGAATCTCTCTTAGACACATGCAGTCTCCATAAAGAGAATATAATTGGCATAGGGATATCCTATCCGGGCTTAGTTGAGGAAGATCAGCTGCTTCTTAAAAAGAGTCCTCATGTAGGAGTGGCTCATTTGAGTTTAGAGTCTCTAAGGGATGAGCTAGAGATTAATATCTATGTGGGCAATGAAGCGAGGCTTGCAGCTTTTGCTGAAAATATTGTAGGGGTATCTAAAAACTATATGAATTCGCTGTATATCTCTATTAAAGAAGGTATAGGGGCAGGTATTATAGTAGACAAAAGATATTATACAGGAAGCAACGAGGCAGCTGGAGAAATAGGCCATATGGTGATTCAAAAAGGTGGTAAACTTTGTAATTGCGGTAATAAAGGATGTGTTGAGGCGTATCTGTCAACCCATGCACTCATCAAAGACTTTAGCGAGGTAACAGGAAAAGAATTGGAGAACCTGGATCAAGTTTTTGAACTTTATAATCCGAAGCTCTTGCAGCAAAAGCAATTAATGGAAGAATACCTAGAATATTTGGTGCTGACACTTAATAATGTATTTCTAATCTTTGATCCAGAATGTGTGATTATTGGAGGCGAGATGAGTGAATATCAGGCTCAAATAGAACCTATCATTAAACAAATTATGATTGATAACCCATGCAGCATGCTTAAAATCAACAGAAAAATTGAGTTTTCAACATTAGGTTATAAAGCCTCAAAATACGGAGCGTCTCTGATGGCATTTGAAGAAGTTATAGCACTCATATAAGGGGATATTATATTTTTGCCTATATTTTAAATTGGTTTTAAAAAGTATTTTAAAATAGTATTGAAAAATATCTGAGATACGCATATAATATAAATATAAGCTATTTATAAATACGATGAAAAGGTGGTAACTATGGGAGAATATTTTAAAAACGTGAGTAAGATACAATATGAGGGGGAAGCATCTACTAATCCATTTGCATTCAAATATTATAATCCTGATGAAGTTATTGATGGAAAAACAATGAAAGAACACCTGAAATTTACACTGTCTTATTGGCATACACTATGTGGGACAGGGTCAGACCCATTTGGAGCCGGCACAGTGGAGAGACCATGGCTTACTATACAAGATCCAATAGAGTTTGCAAAAGCTAAAATGGATGCATGCTTTGAGATTATGGAAAAGTTAGATATAGACTTTTTTGCATTCCATGACAGAGATATTGCACCAGAAGGTAAAACGTTAGAAGAAACAAATGCTATACTGGATGAGATTGTAGCATATTGTGATAAACTTATGAAAGAAACAGGCAAAAAATTATTATGGGGTACTGCTAATATGTTCTCACATCCACGCTTTATGCATGGCGCATCTACAACATGTGAAGCAGATGTTTTTGCTTTTGCCGCAGCACAAGTTAAAAAAGCGATGGAAGTTACAAAGTTATTAGGCGGAGAAAACTATGTATTCTGGGGTGGCCGCGAAGGTTATGAAACACTTCTTAATACGAATATGCAATTAGAAGAAGAAAACTTTGCAAGATTTCTTAAAATGGCAGTTGATTATAAGAAAAGTATTGGTTTTACAGGAGAACTTCTTATCGAACCAAAACCTAAAGAACCAACAAAACATCAATACGATACAGATTCAGCAACAGTTCTTGGTTTCCTAAGAAAATATGGTCTTGAAAAGGAGTTCAAACTTAACATTGAAGCCAATCATGCAACTTTAGCAGGTCATACTTTTGAACATGATATCCATGTAGCGCGTATCAATAATGCCCTTGGCAGTATTGATGCCAATATGGGAGATCCAAATCTAGGATGGGATACAGACCAATTCCCAACCAATATTTATGATACAACACTTGTAATGTATGAAGTTATTAAAAATGGCGGACTAGGTAAAGGTGGACTTAACTTTGATGCAAAACCAAGAAGAGCATCTTTTGAGCCAGAAGATATTTTCTTAAGCTACATCGCAGGTATGGATACTTTTGCAAAAGGCTTTAAAGTAGCCCTAAAACTTGTAGAGGATGGTGTACTTGAACAATTCAAAGAGGATCGTTATGCAAGCTTTAATGAAGGTATTGGAAAAGATATTGTAGAGGGTAAAGTTGATTTTGCAGCTCTTGAAAAATATGCATTAGAACATGACCAAATCAAAGTTAAATCTGGCAGACAAGAAATGTTAGAATCTATTGTTAACCAATATATCTTTAGTAAATAATAGAGAAGCTAACGGATTAGGCAAGTATGAAGACTTGCTGCTATGAATGAGTGATAGATTAAACCCATTTGGCAGGTCTTTGTGCCTGCCTTTTTAAGCATTAAGGGAATAGAATGAGAGTCATCCATATAAAAGTTTTTTAATGAGAGAGGAGCAAAAAGATGTATTTAGGTATAGATTTAGGTACAAGTTCAGTTAAAGTAATTGTAATGGATAAAAAGGGTATTATAGTAGACAGTGCTTCCAGCAAATATCCGCTTAGTTATCCAAAGCCCTTATGGAGCGAGCAAAATCCAGAAGATTGGTGGCAAGGAACAGCTGATGCCATTAAAAGAATTATGGCTAAAAATAAAGAAATTGGTGATCAAATAGAGGGTATTAGTTTTAGTGGACAAATGCATGGCCTTGTTTTGCTAGATGAAAAGGGGGATGTTCTAAGACCTTCTATTTTATGGAATGACGGGAGAACTCAAAAACAATGTGATTATCTCAATGATGTAATAGGCAGAGACAAGCTGTCTGAGTATACAGGTAACATTGCATTATCGGGCTTTACAGCACCAAAGGTCATGTGGGTTAAAGAAAATGAACCCTCAATTTTTGAAAAAATTGCTCATATTTTACTTCCAAAGGATTATATTAGATATTGTTTAACTGGGGATTATAAAATAGATGTATCGGATGCAGCAGGCACCCTTTTCTTTGACGTTAAAAATAAAAGCTGGTCTAAGGAAATGATAGATATTTTATCTATCCAGACAGCATGGCTGCCAGAAGTTTATGATTGTTATGAAGTGACAGGAACTGTTAAAAGTGATGTTGCAAAAGACTTAGGTATAAGCAGTACAGCAAAGGTTATAGGCGGCGGCGGTGATCAGGCTGTAGGCGCGGTAGGAACAGGTACTGTAGCAAGCGGTGTTGTAAGTGTAGCACTGGGGACATCAGGTGTTGTATTTGCTTCTGTTGATGAATACAAGGTGGATAAAGAGAATAGACTACATTCTTTTAATCATGCTAACGGCAAGTTTACACAGATGGGTGTTATGCTTTCAGCTGCCTATAGTCTGCAGTGGTGGACTGAAGAAGTGAATAAAGATATTCAGGCAGAAAATCCATACCAAGTACTTAGAGAAGAAGCAGCTAAGGTGCCGGCCGGTAGTGAGGGATTGTTATTCCTGCCTTATTTAACAGGAGAAAGGACACCCCATGCAGATGTTAATGCCACAGGAGTTTTTATAGGACTCAAACCATCCCATACAAGAGGACATATGACAAGAGCGGTGATGGAAGGCGTGGGGTATGGCCTTAGAGATTCTCTGGAAATTTTAAAGGATATGCAGATTCCTATTCGTGAAATGCGTATCACGGGAGGCGGCATAAGAAATGAACTTTGGGTAGAGATATTAGCATCAATCTTTAATGAAGAGCTGAATATCGTTGAAGCCTCAGAGGGACCAGCTTATGGAGCTGGGATATTAGCAGCAGTAGGATGCGGTTTGTTTGATACAGTAGAAGAAGCTTGCAAAACGTTAGTTAATGTGACAAAAACGGTAAAACCTTGTGAGGCAGATGCAGAAAAGTATGAGAAATATTATCAGGTGTTTAAAAAAGGTTATGAACAATTAAAAGGAATTTATAAAGATTTAGCAGAAGTATAAGAAAAAGAACAAGTTAACCTATGGTTTTAGAGTGAACGACAAATCTAAAACTATAGGTTGTTTGTTTAGGATTCAAAGAAAAGCTTCATTAATGAGATTACTTTAGGATTTGTAACACAATAGGTAATCTCAGGGCCAGTTCTATAACCAGTAATAATCCCACAGCTTTTTAGTTTAGCCAGATGCTGTGAAATAGTAGATTGAGGCATGTTTAAGCAAGAGTAGATGTTGGTGACGTTGCTGCCATTTAACTCAATAAGTCCTCGTACAATACAAAGTCTTATAGGGTGAGAAAGCGCTTTTAAGAGTTCAGCAGTGTCATCATAGGGTTTGGGATTGATGAGGTAAGTATCTTTAAATAGCATCTTTAGACCTCCTTATATTGCAATGTGATAATATATAGATAATAGAATGTAATAAGGTGGCTGTCAAGAGTTCTATTGTACTAACTGTAATAAAATAAAAAATCCTTTGTACTTTCTGAATGAAAGTCCAAAGGATTTTTTGTTAGGCTAAGATTTCCTTTACTGTTTCAACAACATTTTGTATCGTAAAGCCTTTTTTCTTAAAAATGAGGTCTGCTGGTGCGGACTCTCCAAAAGTATCTAAGGCGATCACTTTACCTGATAAGCCTGTGTATTTATGCCAACCAAAACTGGTGGCAGCTTCTACTGCTACCCTTTTAACCTGACTGGATGGTAAAATAGATTCTTTGTAGGCTGCAGTCTGATTTTCAAACACATCCATAGAAGGCATGCTGATA
>JARBTY010000208.1 GCA_029239935.1 Clostridia bacterium
ACTATAAAGTGAGTTGGCGATCCCTGATAGCTTCTAATAAAACCGCCATTTGTCAGGCTATAGCGCTCTATCCCTTTATGATCTGCTATTATCATATCCCCATCATCCAATACCGTGACACTATTAGGTATTTTATATAACCTCTCGCCTTGCCAGTTAACCTTGATGATTTTGAGTTCATCCCCTTCTATCTTGGCAACAAAAGTCCTGTTGTCTTCACCATCTTTTCCCCCATACAAAATGTATAAGTTTCCATTCTTATCGTTAGTTATATATTGGACGCTATACATCTCTATCTTATTAAACGCCTCCACCCACTCACTCTGTTTAATATGCCACTGTCCTAAATCGTCTTGTTCATATACTTTAAATGCATTATCATATGCATAAAACTGCAGTTTTCCCTCTTTTGTTTTTAACAAGGCCAAAGGATTAACCTCGGCAGTATTTAAATCTTCTATTGTCAAATCTTCTTCTATATAACGCCCCATAGGGATTTCTTTATTCACTGCTACCTCATTCGCACTGCACCCTCCGGCAATCAGACTACATAGGGTCATAATCCCTATAAGCGCTTTTTTTATCTCTTTTTTCATCTCACTTATCCTCTCAAAAATTATTTGTATAGAGACTTTATTTTAAAGTAACAGATAACCTGCCCTATATTCAATAGCCACAGAAGGTGACCTATATATCTATAAATTTTTTGATAGTGTGACAGATTCAGTTCAAGAAAATAATAATAGATCACATGGCGTTCTCTTAAATGTTTTATGTAAAAGCTTATATCAAAAATATTATACGGTGGTAAGGCCTCTCGTGAAATATATATAGGTTTAATTCCCATGCGCATCATTAAATAGCCTCCTATCCCGCAAATGCTCATAAGAATTATTTTATGTTTTAAACTGATACCTTTTTCTTTTACAACACTAAAAATGACTTTACTTATATAAATAGTAAGAAAAAGTGCCAGTATGCTTATAGGCAGCTGCTTAAGACTTTTTAGCCTCTTGGCCGCATCCCCAGCGTGGTATATAAAGCTATTCTCTGAATCTATCTGCGCTTCTTTGAGCTGCCATGTGAGACTACTCCCCGCTTGATCTTGTACTTCAATAAGGAGCACCTCTACCATTGGCCGCTTGGCTGCTTGGCTTGTAATAGGAAAGTACACCCTTTCTCTGCCATCGTCTAAAAAAATATGCCATAAATCTTGAAACTTTTTATACACACCAATTACTTGATACTTCGCATCTCCTATGTCGCAGCTATTACCAGTGGCTTTCTCTGAACCAAATAGCTTTATAGCCAGCTGGTCACTGATTACAACTACATTTCTCCCCTCCTTTACAGCCTGTTCTCCATAAAAAGCACCATTCATCAACCTCACATTTTCCACGTCTTTGTAATAATGATTTGTTCCTATTCCAAGTATATCTGTTTTTACTTTGCCTTCTATCTGATAGTCACTTTTATTGTAAATTGCGGGCTGTAGCTCTTTATAGATACCGCTTGATTGAAATATTGCAAAGTCCAGCGCCGTTTCAACTTTCATTTTTACTTCGACCCTTCCTTCACCATATTCTTGTAAAAACGCTGTTGTTATCAAGGCTTTTAGCATTTGAGCTAAAATAAAAAGACCTAAATAAATCCATAAGTTTCTTTTCATCAGCTCCCTCCAGCCTCTAGTCCAATCTCTTGTCCATCTTTGAGCCCTCCCGTTAGGTATTTAATGACTAGGTCGTCTTTTTTAATCCCTCCCTGAACCGCTGAATGGTAATCCCCTTCATCTAAGATGACGACCTCTGTCTTCCTTGCCTTATAGGTTTTTCCCCATGTTCCATTGTTTTCTTCAATAGTGTAAACATAACTTCTGCCAAACTCTGTATTGATCGCTGAATTACTAACTATACACGGATAGGGTTCCGAGCTTTTTATGATTTCTACCTGTACTTTTTTATAGCTCTTATACTCTATTTTAAGCGCTGCTGACATTTCTTTATCAAGTTCCCCGATAATCATTACTTTCCCTGCATCTTCCCCTGCAATCTTTTTAATGACTTTTGCTTTTTTAGGGATTTGATTATAGAAATAGGTAACTTCTTGAGCTATTTCTATATCTTCTGCCACATCTTCTGCTACTTCGAAGTGCAGATGGGAAGGAATCCCTTCTGGTATGAGAGCTGCCAAGGATTCACTCTTTTCTAACTGGGCACCCTCCCCTATATTGAGGGTATAAACATATCCCTGTATCGGGCTTCTTACTACTTGTCCCCCTTTGCTTTTTTGATTAAATGCTATCTTTTTATTATTTAATGTTAACTCATCCTTTAAATTGGCTTCCTTAAGCATTATCTCATCTAGCTGGACCTCTAAGCCTTTGATTGTTTCATTATTTTTTTTTATTTGATTTTCATATAATTCTTTTTTTTTATTTTTGAGTATGTTAAGTTTCTCTTTTTCTCTTTGATAAAGCATTTCTTCTAAGAGTCCCTCACTATAAAGTATTTCATTAACTTCAACAAGTTTAACTTGCTCATCTATTTGATGATTTAAATCCAAAAGTTCACTGGGTGGGGACTCTTCTAATTTTTCTGTCCTTTCTTTTTGCAAATCTTCTTCTATCTCCCCTCTCTTTTTCTGACTGTTTTGAATCGCTCTTAATAGCTCTTCTCTTTTTAAAACAAATTCCATCCTCTCCATTTCTTGGCTTTGTACGTCCCTATCATTTTCTTCCCCTTCAATCTTAAAGAGCTCTTCTCCTACTCTTACTTTACTTCCTTCTTCTATCTTCATATCAGCCGCCTTCCCAGCTATCTCTGATTTTAAAATAATTTTTTTATTTTTTATCAGACTGGTATCAAGACCTATTTTGCCTTCAACTATACGTTTTGTCTCTACCCTGCCGTAAATAGGTTTTTGACCTGCTATAACCGGTAAAAGGAGTTCATTAATACTTCTTGAAATGATTACAAAGGCCAGCATCATACTCAAAAAAATAATAATGACCTGAGTTATTCTTTTTTTCACCTGCTCAACTTTCTCCATTTCACTTTCTCCTTACTTCAGACTTCTTACTTTTAGCTGATCTGTAAGATCATTTCCAGCGTAAAGCATTAATAACATAGGTAAAATCATATATAATACACTGCATGCAAATCCAATACTTATGTTTTGACTTGTAATCGTTGATAAGTAGACAGATAGAGGGTATTTCTCCTGCGAGGTTATAAAAACAAGAGGCTGCTCAATCATATTCCAGTAATCAATAAATAAAAGTACTGCTACAGACGTAATAACCGGCTTGCATATGGGCCCTACAATATCTGTTATAATCCGCAGTTCACTTGCCCCTAAAATTCTAGCTTCTTCTATAAAAGCACCATCTATGCCTTCCATAAATTGCTTTAAAAAGAATATCCCAAAGGTCCCAAATATCCCTGGCAAAATAAGAGCAGCACCCTTATCCAGTAGTTTAAGCTTCTCAAGCACCATATAATTGGGGACCAATGTAACTTGAAACGGCATCAGCATGACAATGATATAAATAAAAAAAAGTATTTCTGAGCCTGGAAACTTAACCTTACTTAGGCCATATGCTGCCACAATCCCTAAAAGCACTTGAAAGACCACAATGAAAGCTGTGATAAAAACAGAATTCCAAAACAAATAAAGAAACCCTGGTGTTCTAAAAAAAATACGATAATATTGACCCAGATGGATACAAAAAGGCTTAATAAAAACTTTATCCCACACCGCTATATCATTATGATACACATTGATAATAATCTCTTCACTTTTTAGAGAATGGGAAAGCATATACCATATAGGAAATACTGTAAGTACCACAGCTATACCTAAAAATATCAATAAAACTATTTGCCTTATTTTTTTCATCATACGCTCCTAAAAGTTTTGATCTATGTACTTTTGCTGTTTTTTAGATACGGTGAAAATAAAAAGAAAAATCATGCTATAAAGTATAAAGGCGGCAGCTGATAACCTCTCATAATTTAATTTTAGAAAGTTATTATTCATAAAATGCTGCAGCAAATATAGATCTTTTTCTGGGTAATTCCCTTGTAACAAATAGACCTCTCTAAAAATCTTAAAGCAGTTCATAAGTGAAATCACCACAGAAAAAAAGAGGCTGGGCACAAGATAAGGTAATTTGACAAAAGCGGTTATGTTCAAAAAACCGGCTCCATCAAGCTTTGCTGCCTCTTCATACTCCTCGGGCATCATTAATAAGGCATTTACAATCAGTAGTGTACAGTAGCCCATATTCTTCCAAATAACCATACAGATGATAATAATAGGTGCATACGCACCCTTTAACCAATCACCCTGAATGCCCGTTAATAAATGAATGATTCCCTTGTCTGCAAATAAATCCTGCCATAACAGCATAAGAGAAGCTGAAGGAATGGCCATCGGAATGAGTAAAATACTTTGAACCCATTTAAGGGTTTTAATCTTCTTCTCCAGCAAAAATGCTGCCGCAAGGGAAAATAGCATCAGTAATGGCAGGGATATACCTATAATAGTACAGGTATTACGAAGTGCAAGCTTATAAATCTCATTTTGAAACAACTCTCTAAAATGCATCAGCCCTGCAAATTTCCGCTCTCCTATGCCTGAAGTAAAACAATATACAAAGCTGGCTGCAAAAGGAATAATATAGAAAACCATTACACCTATAAAACTAGGTAAAACAAATAAAAAGCCCTGCCATTTTTTATATTTCCTGATTGTCATTTTTCTCATCGTTTTCCCTGCTCTATCCCCATAGATTTCATATAACTGCTCTATGAGTAGATTAGCACCCCAATCTCTAAATAACCTCTAAAGATTGACTCATTATTTATTTTTTGATTGTATGAATGATGTTTTTGTTGTACAATTCTTATTATTCTTTAAAAAAGGAGAACGTCCATGAGAATTTTACTAATTGAAGATGATTACGAGCTTTGCGATGCCGTCAGTTTTCATCTGAAAAAGGCTGGTTATGAGATTGATTATTGTTGTGACGGTGAAGAAGGTCTTTATTTTGCAAAGCAACAGGCTTATGAAATGATTTTGTTAGATAGAATGCTGCCTTCACTAAACGGTATCAGCCTTCTTATGCAAATGCGTTCTCTTGGTGTGCATACCCCTGTCATTATGCTTACAGCCCTCAATGGCATTGGCGACAGGGTTGAAGGGTTAGATGCAGGCGCTGACGATTACCTGGTAAAACCCTTTGCTATGGAAGAGCTGCTGGCGCGTATCCGTGCCCTTAATCGTAGACCCTCTCAGCTTGAAAGTATTCATACCTTTTCTTATGGTGATCTTACACTGAACCTTATGGCGGCATCCTTATCCGGTCCCCTT
>JARBTY010000029.1 GCA_029239935.1 Clostridia bacterium
TAGTAAAAAGTCTTGTTGAACTGCAAAAAGGCTTATTTAAAAGCAGTATTGACGGCGATTTATTTAAGGTTGAGATAAGTCTTCCTCTTTACAATTGAATCCATTTACACAAAGAACACCGACTTTGTTTATCTCAACAGAGTCGGTGTTCTTTGTGTAAATAAAATGTTTTTACTCATTTAACTCATGAAGGGAGGTTCATGAGTAATCCCAGCTAGTATTTCTGAGGCGCGGGAGAGCTGATTATCGCTTCCAGTGACAGTAATCCAACAGCTGCCTTCAGCACCCAATATCCCCCCGGCGGCAATAAGTTCAGCTTTGGCACCTGTTAATAGGGCGACTGCTTCGAGCTCTGTTATAATCGTACCGCCTACTGGCATCATGCGTAAACCGTTGCCGGAAGGTGTGTTGAGTTTTGCCGCAATTTCATGAAGATCTCCTAAGATCCGTTTTTCAAGACCGATAGGAATGATAAGCTGAGCTCTTCTGCCAATAACGGCGGGTAAAAGGGCTCCAACGGTACCCAGTTCAGGATGTCCTATAAGTACTCCGGCAAGGGTGCGGGAAGCATTAACAGCATTGCCGCCTTTTAACACAATATCCCCTTTACCAAGCTGAGCAGCAACATCAAAAAGTGTTTTACCCTTTATCCATTTACCTTTTTCTAAAACGATATCCCCTATAAAGCTCTCTTTTGGTTCTATTTTCTCCCCAGGTGCAATGGTGACCCCACGAAAAAAAGCTTTTTTAGAAAAATCTTCACTTTCTCCTGTAAGAGCTAGGAGTTCTTCAGCTATATAGCTGTTAGTGGTGCCAGCAACTATCACAACTGTATTATTTTTGAGGGCTTCTTTGAGTTCTGCAAGTTCACATACAGCCTTAGCAATCAATCGTTTGCCAGCAGCTGTTGTGAGAAGATATTGAGCTGTTTTTAAATTTTCCATACGTATCACGCCTTCTCTCTTGTCGTATTGATATCCCTATTATACAAGATAAGAGGAAATTTTAAAAGTTTTATCTGATATTTTGAATGATAGAACTATCTGTAAAAATTGGATCTATTTTTTGTAAGAAGCTATTTTAAATATTAAGGATTGATAACATTTTTATAAGATTTGTCTTAAGAAAATGAAATCCAAATGTAAGAATGTCACACTAAGTTATGTAAGAATTGTATGTTATAATAAATAATAGCAAAACAATCAATAGCTTAAGTAATATAAGGGGGGCATAGCATGAAAAAATACTTCATAGGAATGACAAAAGCTTTAGGAATGATAGGCCTGCTTATTATATTTGGTATAACGGGTATAGGGTATTATCGCTATCAGCAGCTTATAGAAGCGAATCCTATAGAGAAAAAGATTATGAACATAAAAAAGTCTGTACACTATACGCCGATACAACAGATTAATGATACGTTTTTAAAGGCCATTGTCGCAGTGGAAGACCATAGATTTTATAAGCATGGCGGCATGGATGGCATAGCCATCGTGAGAGCTATGCTTAACAATATTTTAAAAGGAAAGATTGTTCAGGGAGGCAGTACCATTACGCAGCAATTAGCTAAAAATTTATATCTTAACCAAGAAAAAACCATGATGCGTAAAATACAGGAAATGTTTATTGCCAATACGCTCGAAAATAACTACTCTAAAAATGAAATATTAGAGCTTTATGTTAATGTGATCTATTATGGAGATGGGAACAATGGTATTCAGATGGCTAGTCAAAATTATTTCAATAAGACACCTAAAGCGTTAAGTTATCATGAGGCCACTTTGTTAGCGGGTGTTCCACAGTCTCCAACCAGATATTCCTTGAGTAAACACTATAGTAGGGCGACAGAAAGACAGCAAATTGTTATAGCTATGCTACAAAAACAAGCAGAAAAAAGAGTATTGGTTTATACAGAGTAGTATAACACACATCTGCTTATTGAGGTTCTGAACAAGTACCTGGCATATGTTGAATAAAATGCTGCATGGCATGAATAGCATCTGAGCTTATAACATGCTCAATAGAACAGGCATCCTTATCGGCAGTTGCCGGTTCTACTTTTAAAACCTGTATGAAAAACTTTTTGATAATTTGATGTTTATCAGCAATAAACTTTGCAAGTTCCAAGCCTTTTGAAGTAAGAAAAATTTCTTGATATTTTTCATTGGTGATAAGGCCTTTTTCAGCTAGTACACACATGGCACTATTTGTGCTGGCCTTAGTTACCTTAAGTCTATCTGCAATATCAGTTACTCTTGCTCCTTTGTGATCAAGAGAGAGTTCATAAACAGCCTCAAGATAGTTTTCCATGGTAAATGTAAGTTTTTGAGTCATGGGTAGCTCCTATTCATTTTTAAAAATGACAGTATTATAAAATATAGTTAGAATATACTAACTTAATCATATCAATTTTTTTAGAAGAAATCAATAATAGTTAGAAAAATAAGCCAAGGAACTCAGATAAGTGTTACATATCTTAGTTCCTTGGCTTATTTGGGTGAAAATGTTGCTAAAGGGGATCATTTTCGTACAGTGGCTATAGATTTTTCTATATCCCGCAGGGTAGCATTTCCATAGATTTTGATGAGTAATTGAATTTGTTTTAAGACTTCATTGATATTGCCTGTCACGCTCATTGGTGCATCCTCCTTATTTTTAAATAACTGTTATATGTAATAAGCCCCTGGTTAGTCTCAGCGTAGGTTGCAGCAGGGCTATGTAACAAGTGGAATGGTTTTGCTAGTAATAATTGCATTATAGCATAACTAGAACGTATGTTCTATAGTTTTTTAAAAATAATTTTTTAAATTTATAAAGAAGCTTTTTAGGCAAAAAAGTGAAAGTATGCTATAATTGTTAAGGAAATAAAATCATAACATTGTTTTAACACGATCTTAATAAAAAAGGAAAAAATCATGTTGATCAGAAAAAATATCTTGAATTTAGCACTGCCCATAGTAGTAGAGCAGATTTTTGTAATGCTTTTAGGTGTATGCAATACAATGATGGCAGGACATATCGGAGAAGAGGCAGTATCAGCTGTTGGGATGGTAGATTCAATCAATAATATGTTTATATCTTTTTTTGCAGCTTTATCGGTGGGAGCAACGGTGGTGGTTGCACAGCAAGTAGGGCAGGAGAAGATAAAAGAAGCAAATGATACCATTAAGCAGGCACTGGTATCAGGGGTTCTTATTTCTACACTTATTACGCTTTTTATTTGGATTTTTAGAGATATCCTTATCAATAGACTTTATGGTTCGGCTACAGCTTCACTTAAAGCTGATGCAAAGCTATATATAGAATTTACTTTGCTGACTTATCCTTTTATTGCAATAGAGCAGATAGCAACGGGTATACTAAGAGGAAGCGGCGATACAAAAACACCCATGTATATCACTGTGTTTATGAATATCGTTAATATTATTTTAGGATATGCCTTAATTTATGGATTTGATTTTGAAATTTTAGGCCGTACTATTTATACCCCTTCACATGGTATTATAGGAGCAGCACTTGCTATTGCTATTGCCCGTGTCATAGGAACACTTATTATTTTATTTATTTTGATAAAAGGGACGCGGATTATAAACCTAAGAGGACTTTTTCCTTTTAAGGTAAAGATGAAGACCCAAAAAGATATATTTAGAATAGGTATTCCAGCAGGGGTAGAACAGCTGCTTTTTAATACAGGCAAACTCATCGTACAAGTTTTTATAGTTACAATGGGAACGCACGCTATTGCTGCGAATACTATTGGGATGTCTATTTCGACGATGATTAATGTAATAGGCAGTGCACTGTCCTTGGCAGCGACAACGTTAGTTGGTCAGTATGTTGGAAGTGGAAATATTGCAAAGGCCAAAGATACACTTATTTATTTAGTGAAATTTACAACGGTTTGTATGGTAGCCATTGGACTTATCTTTGTACCTCTTGCTCCTTGGATAGCGGGGTTATATACAGATAGTAAGGAAGTTATAAGACTCGCAGCAATGCTCATTACAAGTAACAGTCTAGCACTTATGGTGTGGCCTATCTCTTTTGTACTTTCAGCTGGGCTGAAAGGTGCTGGAGATACCAAATATACAATGGTAACGGCTATCATTGGCATGTGGGTATTTAGGATTTTCACTGGATATATATTAGGGATTATATTGGGACTAGGTGTGTTAGGGATATGGATTGGTATGTATACAGATTGGCTTGTTAGAGGAGGACTTTATTGCCACCGCTTGCGAGGCGAGAACTGGATTAAGCATAAAATTACATAAAGCATATAAAAACTAAAAGTGTGTTAAAAGCTAAATTTTATTGACAGTGTGATGTTTTTTTGTATATAAAAGAGGTAGAGCATGTGATATTATATTAAAAGAGGTGAAGGATGACAGTATTAGAACCTATACAAGAGAGAGACCTGAAAAAAGAACAAGTTTTAATGATTTTAGTCGTATTCCCAATTGCTTTTTTAGTATTTGGGTTAGGAAGCATCCTTTTTCAAAACAATTCTGAAACAACACTTATGAGAGGCCTGTGGAATATTTCATCTGCGCCAACTGTTTTAGTAACTGATTTTTTGGAAGTTGGAGGCGTTGGAGCGGCCTTTGTTAACTCAGCTTTAATTGGCTTTTTCAACTTATTTTTACTTAAACGTTATAAAATGAGAATTAACGGTCTTTTAATAGCAGCCTTTATGACTATGTTGGGTTTTTCATTTTTTGGAAAAAATGTTTTTAATATTCTTCCAATATATGTGGGAGGATACTTTTATTGCCGATATCAGAGGATTCAGATGAAAGACGTTATATTGGTCATTATGTTTAGTACCTCCATGGCGCCTATAATAAGTGAAATAAGTTTTGCACGTATTTTTACAAGACCTTATGGCCTAATGATGGGGATAGTGATAGGTATTCTTATTGGGTTTATCATTGTACCACTTTCGTCACATATGTTAAGATTTCATGATGGCTTTAATCTGTACAATATTGGGTTTACAGCAGGTATTATAGGAACAGTGGTAACTAGCGTTTTAAGGAGCTTCAAGATAGAGATTAATCCTGTGGATATTTTATATTTACAACAGAACAATGGTATCATTATTTTGCTTATTATTTTATTTCTTTATTTGATAAGTATTGGTTTATTGATTAATACGAAAGTTATTAAAGAATATAAAAGGATACTTCCTTATAGAGGAAGGAGTATTACAGATTTTACGCAACAATTAGGTTACGGTATAACTTTTTTTAATATGGGGACAATGGGTATTTTATCTTTATTATATGTGTTGGTAGTGGGAGGAATAGTCAATGGTCCTGTTATTGCAGGCATTTTTACGATAGTGGGATTTGCAGCCTTTGGCAAACATCCTAAGAATTGTCTGCCCATTATGCTAGGCGTTATAGTAGCAGCTTTTTTTGTAGGCTATGATTTGTCAAGTACAGGTATTATCATCTCTGTATTATTTTCAACAACAATTGCTCCAATAGCAGGAACTTACGGTATGGGAGTTGGAATAATCGCGGGTATACTTCATTTGGCGTTAGTCACTAATATAGGCATTATACATGGAGGGATTAATTTGTATAACAATGGGTTTGCTGGAGGATTAGTGGCAGGCTTTTTGGTTCCTATCATTGATGCGTTTAAAAAAGGAGAAGTTTAAAATGAGACATGAGACAAAAAAAATTTCAAGGATTGTTGATGAGTTAACCACGCTGTTTTTAAAAAAAGATACAAATGAAGTGGACTTCAAAATAAAAAAAGAGCCTGATCAGACAGTTATTGAAATTATAGATTATAGAACCCATTTTGAAGATGCATATATTGAGCAGTTAAGAGAAACGCTTAATATTCAGAGACAATGGGAAATAGAAGAGTACTACTGGCAGCTTACAGGAGAAACGGATTATGATGAGGAACTTTGTTTAGTTGGTGTTATGATAGATGAGGCTATTGTTGAAAAAAGAGATGGCAATCTCTATATGCGCTTAGTACGTTATCATAAATAAGTATTGAAGCATATTTTTTTTATAGAAGTTGTTTAAGCTCTCAAAAATAGATAGATCGCAAAAAGGCAGTAAAGCAAATTTCGAATTTGCCTTACTGCCTTTTTATAGAGCTGGTTTATAAATATTAAGTTCCGGGGTCTTTGACATTAACTGTCCTAATTGAGGAACTATTTCTTTAAAGTGAGCAGAAGCCATATGCTTTTCGAGAGAGGCTTTATCCTCCCATTCTTCTAACATAGTCAGTATGGTACAATCCTTTTCGTCTTGATATAATCCGTAATGAATACAGCCAGGTTCTTTAACCGTTTCATCAACTAAGTTTTTAGCTAGAGTTAAAAATAAGTCTATCTGATCTTCTTTAATAAAATGTTTTGCTACAACTTTAATCATATTAATCACCGCTTTCATTTCTTATACAAGCAAATCATAGCTTATCTCTTCAAAAGTGTCAATAAAGTTTTGATTGTTCTTTACAAAAAATAATGATAAAATATAATAAATAAATTAAATTCTTTATTTTAATTTCAAAGGCGGAAGGGAGTGTCAAATATGTTAAATAAAGAAATCGTAAAACTTGTTAATGAACAGATTAATAAAGAGTTTTTATCAGCTTATTTTTATCTTGATATAGCTAATTTTTATATTTCAAAAAACCTGAATGGATTTGGTAATTGGTTTAATGTGCAGGCACAAGAAGAAAGAGATCATGCGATGTTGTTTGTAAAATATCTGCAAAATAACGGCGAAGAAGTAGAACTGGATGACATTAAAGCATTAAAGATAAAGTTTGAAGATTTTAATGCCCCACTTGTAGCAACATTAGATCATGAGATTACTGTAACAAATTCTATCAATAATATTTACGCAGAAGCTTTAGCTCAAAAAGATTTTAGAACAACACAATTTCTTGATTGGTTCATCAAAGAGCAAGGGGAAGAAGAACAAAGTGCAGATGATCTTATTAAGAAATATGAATTATTTGGAAAAGATGGTAAAGGACTCTATTTGTTAGACAGTGAATTGGCAGCTAGGATTTACACAGCTCCATCCTTAGTTATTTAAATAACTGAATACGCTCTAAAATGGTTTTAGACCCAGATATCAGATATCCTCATAAGGACATCTGATATCTGGGTCTTTTTACATGACCTGTGATAATATAAAAAAATTCAAACAGACATAAGATAGAACGCGTTTAATAAAATAAAAGTATGCAGATAGGATTATTTCAATCCTTACTTGATTATATGATAAATAATATGCTATAATTTATTTTATTAAGAAAAATACATTATTTTTGTATATTGTGGTGTTTTTTGTTATAAATTTAAAAGTTATGACCTATTTTTATAAAACTAAAGATTAAAAAAGTTGGAAGCAATGAAACATTCTCTGTAAATGGGCACCTGGGGGATTGGAGCTTATGGTGCAACCGGCCAGCAATTAGTATTACTAATTGTTGGCTTTTTTTCTTTTTTAAAAAACTATTATAAAAGGAGATAAAAAGAATGATTGATAAAATGATATGTAAATTACCCGTAGATAAAGCAATTGTATTGTATAAAATTTTCAAAATAGGCTTTGCTTTTCATGCAGGAAAACCTAAAATTTTTATAGGAATATAGTTGATAAAAAAACATGACATATGATATAATGCTTAAAAGTTAGATAGGTCTAACAAAACCGAAATAAGCTTTAGTAATGAAGGGAGCTTATAATATAAGTGGAGGATTTTATGAAAACGATTAAGATGAGAATGCTTTTGCTTTTAGGAAGTTTATTGATCATGGTTTGTGTAGGATTAGGGATTATATCTTATAGTACTTCGGCAGAAGCACTCATTAGTAATACAGAGGAAACTATGCCGAAATTTGCATTGGAAGGCAGCAAGACTATTGAAGCTGGTATTTTAAAGCATTTTAATGCACTGGAAGCAATAGCAGCTTATGATAAAATTAATCACTTTAATAGCTCAGATCAGAATTTGTCAGAGGCCACAGCTATCTTAAACACTGAGTTAAAAAGAGCTGGGCACAAGCGTATGGCCCTTATCACAGACACGGGGGCGGCCATCTATGACGATGGAAGCCGCGCAGATTTAAAAGAAATAGAGTATTTTAAAAGAGCGCTAGGTGGAGAGAAGGTGGTTTCTAACCCTATGAGATATGGGGAAGAAAGTGAGGTTGTTATAATCTATGCCGTACCCATACAAAAGGAGAATGGGAAGACAGTAGGTGTTCTAATGGCTTTAAGAGATGGGTATGAATTAAGTGAGCTAGCTAGTCAAATTACATATGGAAAATCAGGAGAAGCTTTTATAGTTAACGGGCTTGGTAATACAATTGCACATTCTAATAAAGAAATGTTGTCAGAAGCCTTAAGTGAAAGTCAAGGCTCCGTTGATGCAAGCAGTGGTGCAACCGTTGTTGATGCAGCATCAGGTGCAACTGTTTCAAAAGAAGAAGGCAAAAATTTGTTAGGTTATGAAAATTTTTCAAATTTACAACAGGAAATGACCCGAGGGAATATTGGTTTTGGTGAATATAGTTTTGAAGGAGAAAGTAAGTTTATGGGATTTGCGCCTATAGGCGATTTGGGTTGGTCTATTGCGGTGGAAATCAATAAAGATGAAGTATTGTCAGGATTACAATCTTTAAAAATCAAATTTATCATGATGGCAATCTTTTCTTTGATGATCAGTCTAGTCATTGTATATTTTATTGCAAGGAGTATTGACAAACCCATTGCTTATCTTACAAAAGAATGCCATCAAATGGCCGCAGGGGATTTCACTGTTGTATTGGATGAAAAATATAAGAAAAGAAGCGATGAGATTGGTGCTTTGGCGAAAGCTTTTCAAATGATTGCCGATAATGTGAAAAAACTTCTCAAAGAGAATGCTATGATTTCAAATAAAGTATTTGTTTCATCTCAAGATTTAAATGGCATGATAGAACAATCTTCTAAAGCGGTTAGGGAAGTGGCTGAAACAGTAGAGCAAATAGCAGATGGCAGTCATGCACAAGCTCAAGATACGCAGTTTGGTGTAGGGAAGATAGATGAGATGGGACAGCTTATAGAACAAGAACAAAGGTATATGCAGGTTTTAAATAAGTCAGCAGACCGTGTTGATCAGATTAAAGAAGAAGGTTTTATCATTTTAAAAGGTTTAATCGAAAAAACAGAGGAGAATAATTATATAACCTCTGAAATTTATGATGTCATCATTAACACGAATGAAAGTGCCAATAAAATTGAGCAGACAAGTCACATGATCGGAAGTATTGCCAAACAGACTAATCTTTTGGCACTTAATGCAGCTATTGAGGCCGCCAGAGCTGGTGAGGCTGGAAAGGGTTTCTCTATTGTAGCTGATGAAATCAGAAAATTGGCTGAAGATGCCGATCGTTTTGCTAAAGAAATTACGACAATCATTGGAGAACTCAATGAGAAGGCCGCGGGTTCTGTAGATAAAATGAAAGAGGTTTCACAAATTGTTGCATCACAGACCGAAAGTGTAAAGCTGACAGAAATGCAATTTGAAGGTATTGCAGATGCTATTGAAAATACCAGAGCAAGTATTGGGGTGTTAAGTCAATCTGCTAGGGAGATGAAAGTTAAAAAAGAAGAAGTAATAGGCATTATAAAAAATCTATCAGCTGTTTCAGAGGAAAATGCGTCTGGAACAGAAGAAGTCACTGCATCTATTGAAGAACAAACAGCTTATATGGAGCAAATTTCAGATTTAAGCCAAACACTCTCTTATCTGGCGGGAAAAATGGATTTAAGTATTGATCAATTTAAATATTAAAGGCTATCCCAAATTAACAGAAAAAGTTTCAAGATAATTAATGTTATCTTGGAACTTTTTCTGTTAATCATTGAGTTCTTAAAATAATTGGTGGTTTTTTACAATAATTAGAGGAAAATTGAATGAATTGTGGAATGTATATTATATAGAGAATTCTCAATAGTTTATATTGTGGATATAATCATTGTACTTGATAAATTATCTAAAAATATAGATTTCTTGATTTATAATATCATTATGTTGCAGATTAATTAGACAGATACTATAGGATTACAATCGTAAATAATAAAATTAAATAAATGGGCAAGTAATAGATAAATTAAAGGAGGATGACACGATGTATTTAAGATCATCAGAAAGCAAGTAATACGTGAAAAACATATGATACTTTGTTATTCTGTAAAATGATTTATAAGAAAAGACTATAACAGGTAGAGTTATTTCTATTAAGGTAAATGTTTATCTAGGTATAAAGATAACCTATTGAGGAAGCTCTTACAATTTGGAGGGGGGATACGATGGGTGTATCTGATATAAGCAAAGCAGACTATACAGCCTATATACAGGTTAGAGAAGAAGAAATTATAGAGGTAAGTGATGCCTTTACTGTCCTTGTAGGATATGCCAAAGATGTTCTTATGCGTAATACTCTTACGCAGTTATGCAAAATTTTATTAAGATTAACATGTGATATAAGCACGTTAGAAAATGAAGGAGATCAAGCGGAAGGTTTTTTATTTAATAGTTTATTAGAAGCTATTGCAATAGAAGTAATCTTTAAAGAGGGGCATCCTCTCATGAAAACAATTGTTTTTCAGAAAAAAGAAAAAGGACGGCTAGAAGATAGATTTCCATTCTTTCAAAAGATTTATGAGCAGGAAATATCAGGAGTTGCGTTATTTGCTACTACTCCTCAAATCACTTTATTAAAAGCTAACCAGACGTATCTGAATTTTTTGGAGCAACCTTTTAATAAATATGAAAGCGCAATAGGAAAACCTCTGCAGGAGATTGTAACAGGATGGTTAGGAAGTTCCGCACAGCAAATCTGGAATACTGTATTAAGAACTGGGGGAAATTGTCATATAAAAGAATATAAATATGAAGCTTTTAAAAGAGGTATAACTTATTGGAAAGTGATGATTATGCCTTTTTGCGAAGATGGGGGCATCCAGTATGTTTTTGAAATGACAGAGGATATTACAGAAGATGTGATAAACAGAGAAAAGATGCACCAGCAGACACAGGTTATAAAAGAGCAGAATGAGCAGCTGCGGAAAGCATTGTCTGCAAAGGAAGAGTTTTTTACTATGATGTCCCACGAGTTTAAAACACCTTTGAATGTTATTAATTCTGCTGTACAGGTAATACAAGCTATTTGTGGCCAAGAGTTATCAGAAACAGCCACTAAGATGGTGAATAAGATTAAGCAAAACACCTTTAGACAGCTGAGACTAATCAATAATATTTTAGATATGGCAAAATTAAGTGCAGGGAAACTAAAATCAAATAAAAGAAATTTAGACATTGGGCTTATGACTCAAGCCATTGTAGAATCCATTGAAGTTTATGCTAAGCAAAGACAGGTAAAATTATACTTTAATTCAGTATTAGAACATCAGATAATAGGAATAGATGATGCAAAATATGAAAAAATTCTCTTAAATCTTTTATCAAATGCTATTAAATTTACTCCAAAAGAAAAAAGCGTTTTTGTTACCTTAAGGAACAAAGCAAAGAAAGTGATCATAGAGGTTAGAGATGAAGGCATTGGTATACCAAAAGATAAACACAAACATATATTTGAGCAGTTTGGGCAAGTAAAAAGTACATTAAACAAACAAGAAGAAGGTACTGGTATTGGTCTATCACTTGTCAAGTTATTAGTTGAAGAGATGGAGGGGGAGATTGTACTAATGAGCCAAGAAGGCATTGGAAGTACATTCACTATTAGTTTGCCTTGTGAGAGGGTAGAAGAGTACTATTATAGCGATAAGTCAATAGAAAGTTATGAGGAAAGGCTTATTCAAACTGTCCATATAGAGCTTAGTGATATTTATTTATAATCAATAAAGCAAACCCTAGATTAGTAAAGGTTTTTCAGCCTTACAATAATCTAGGGTCTTATAATTAGCAATAATTGGCTACTTAAAGGTTTCTACTAAAATCATAGAGGCAACATCTTTGCGAAGGGCAATAACAGCACCCCTAATCAGATAAGCAACAGGATCGCCAGAAGGACTTTTTTGCAAAGGTTCTATCACTGTATCATGAATCAAACCTAAGTCTAGCATGCGCCTTCTTACCAAACCATCAGATATAAGTGTTTTAACCTTACATTTTTCACCTAAATTTAAAGAACTCAGTGGAATACTGCCATTATGCATAAATAAGTTCATCTCCTACTCATAGGTTAAGTGTTCAAATTCCCTTATATTAAAATATGAGTAAGAGTTTGAAAAGGTTACTCTAATGTGGATATTTATGGAGTCATAAGAACGACAAAATTTTTGGTTTTATAGTATAAAAACAAAAAATAAAAGACTATATGCGTTAATTAAGAAGTAGATTGAGAAATATAGGATAATTATGTTATAGTATAGTTAAAATAACAGATTAAAATATTAGTCCAAGCAGAGGGATATACCATGGATATTAACTTAAAACATTCAGTTATTATGATAGTAGATGATACGCCAGAGAATTTAATCTTGTTAGTGGCTATTTTACGTGGTGCGGGCTATAAAATCAAGGCTTTTCCTAACGCTAAAATGGCGCTAGAATCAGCCCTTAGAACACCACCAGATTTGATTTTGTTGGATGTTATGATGCCAGAGTTAGATGGTTATGCGGTAGGCCGGAGGCTAAAAAGTGATAAGCGATTTGAGCAGATTCCCATTTTATTTATCAGTGCCCTATCTAGTACATTTGATAAATTGTCAGCCTTTGAGGCGGGGGGTGTTGATTATATTTCTAAACCTTTTGATGCGAAAGAGGTTGAAGCGAGGGTGAAGGCGCATTTAACCATTCGGTTGCTTCAAAAGAGGATTGAGAAGCACAATCAAGAGCTGGAGTATATTGTTGAAAAACAAGTAGAGGAGATTACACAAAGTCATTTAGTAACTATTTATGCAATGATTAAGTTGGCTGAAGTCAGAGATGATGATACAGGAAAGCATATAGAGAGGACAAAAACCTTTTCTAAGCTTTTAGCGGAGGAACTGCAAAGATTTCCAGCGTACAGATCAAATATTGATGAAAAGTTCATTGAGGATATCTACAATGCAAGTCCACTTCATGATGTCGGAAAAATCGCTATCCCAGATAAGATTCTGCTCAAACCCTCTAGACTCACAGAAAAAGAGTTTGAAACCATGAAAACCCATACGAGCATCGGAGAAAAATATTTAAAAGAAGCGTATTATGAGTCAAGAAATAATTCTTTTTTAAAGATGGGAATAGAGATTGCTGGAGGACATCATGAGAGATGGGATGGAACTGGATATCCTAAAGGATTGGCAGGCCATGACATTCCTCTAAGTGCCAGAATCATGGCGGTAGGTGATGTTTATGATGCGCTTAGGTCAAAAAGAGTTTATAAAGAGCCGTTTTCTCATGAAAAGAGTATAGCGATTATATTTGAAGGTAAAGGCACTCACTTTGACCCACTGGTTATAGAGGCCTTTTCGAGTATTGCACACTTATTTAATGAAGTATATAGGGAGATGAATGATAAGCAGATGTAGCTTCTATCGCAGGGCATATAAGTATAGGCATACAGGTTATATCAAGAGAGTGAGGTGTACATATGAATGTTGAAGATGAGCTGTTATATCAAGATTCAGAAGGATTTAAAAGCATATTTGAGTCAGTAGGAGTGGGGATAGCAAAATTAACCCTTTCAGGTAAGTTCGTCATGGTTAATCGTTCTTTTGCTAAAATAGTAGGGTATTCTAAAGAGGAATTAGAAGATCTTAATTTTACAGATATTACATATCCTGAGGATTTAAATAGTCATCAAGCACATATACAAGCACTACTGACAAATGAAAATGATGAATATAGCCTTGAGAAAAGATGCATCAAAAAAGATGGGAATCCTGTTTGGGTACATCTGACAGCTACTCTTATTTGCGATCAGCATAAAAAACCTGCGTATTTTTTGAGCACTATTCATGATATCACAAATAAAAAACAAACAGAGCTTGAACTCAAAAAGCAAGCTAAGGGACTTTTTTATAGTCCAGTAAGTATTATCATTACGGATAACAGAGGGGTTATCGAATATATTAATCCCATTTTTACACAAATTACTGGATTTGAAAAAAAAGATGTTATCGGAAAGACCCCTAGAATACAGGCTTCTGGACAATTAGGCAAAGCTTTTTATCAAACGTTATGGCAAACACTTTTAAAAGGCGAGCTTTGGAGGGGAACCTTTATAAACAAGAAAAAGAATGGGGAATTATACTGGGAAGAAGCTTCTATTTCTCCAGTTTTTGATACACAAAATGTTATAACACATTTTGTGGCGGTAAAAGAGGATATAACAGAACGGCTTAAGGCAGAGCAAGCACTGATGATCGCAAAGCAAGAAGCGGAAAAAGCTGATAAAGCAAAAAGTATCTTTATAGCCCATATGAATCATGAGATTAGGACCCCATTAAATGCTATTTTAGGATTTTCAGAGTTACTCATAAATGAGATGGATTTATTACCGAAACAAAAAAGTAAACTTGATATTATCTATAAAAACGGAAAACATTTGCTGAATATTATCAATGAAATTCTAGAAATTTCTAAAATTGAGGCAGGAAAGATGAGTATTAAAATCAACTCCTTTGATATTTTGGCAATGCTGGAGGATTTATACCATACTTTTTATTTAAAGGCAAAAGAAAAAAATATTGCCATGTATTTTGTCATGCAGGAAGGTATGCCGCGGAATATTAAAACCGATGAAATTAAGCTTCGGCAGATAGTAATTAATTTGATTGGCAATGCGCTAAAGTTTATTGAGCAGGGGAGTATACATGTTTTGACAAGTATTGAATACCGAGATGACAAAACACAGTTGTATTTGAGCGTAAAGGATACAGGCATAGGTATAGATAAAGAAGATTTACAAAAAATCTTTGATAACTTTGTACAGGTAAATAAAGATAATTATTCAGAAGGAGGAACAGGGTTAGGCTTGTCTATAACTAAAAAATTTATTGAAAATCTAGGAGGCACAATAAGTGTAGAGAGTGAAAAGGGGAAGGGATCAGAGTTTAGTTTTTTTATTCCTGTTGAAGTATCTCATGAGGGAACATTAAGTATAGATTCATTTAATGAACCCATGATACCTAGGAAAGAAGAATCAAAATCTACCGACAAAACCCTCATCAATGTACCTGAAAATATAAAAAATGACTTGAAATATGCTATTTTAGATGGGGATATAGATAAGATAGAAGCTATTATCAATTGGATTGATGAAATTAATCCCGAGGATGCAGAGGCAATAAAAAAATTAAGTCATACCTTTGCTTTTGAAAAAATCCTTAGTTTATTATAGCAAAACCAAATTAAAAATGGAGGTGACAAAATGAAATTCAATTTATCTAAAAGAATTACAGTTTTTACAGGAACGCTTGTGTTAGGTGCATCTTTAATATTAGGTCTGAGTGCAATAAAGTTCAGTTCGGATGCAACAGTAAATGAAGTAGAAAAAGCTATGTTGCAGTATGCAGATGAAAGTGCAAAACATATAGAGACGACTCTTGCAATGCGCATAGGTATTTTACAAGAAGTAGCTAATAGAGAAACAGTGCAGGGGATGGAATGGCCATTACAAAAAGAAGCTTTGAAGACAGATATTGAGAGATTGGGGTATTTAGACATAGCGGTTGTTCTTCCGAATGGTACGGCCCAATATGTTAAGACTGGAGAAACGGCAGAACTGGGAGAACGGGATTATATTAAAAAGGCCTTTCAGGGACAGGCCAATGTATCAGACGTTATTGTTAGTAAAGTGACAGGAAGTGTTGTAGTGATGTTTGCTGTGCCCATTGAAAAAGATGGGAAAGTTGTTGGTGTTCTCATTGGAAGGCGTGATGGTACCACATTGAATGATATAACAGACAATTTAGGAATTGGAGAAACAGGATACGCCTTTATATTAGGAAAAGACAGTACATTTTATGCACATCCAGATAGAGAAATGATTACTCAGCAAAGAAATGCATTCGCTGAAATAGAGACAGGCGGTACACTGAAAAGCTTTGCTGTTGCTTTGCAAAATGTAGGACTAGGCCAACTGGAAATGGTCAACTATGAATTAGCAGGTGAAAAACGTTTAACAGCTATGGCACCCATCCCACAGACAACTTGGACTCTCGGAATAGGGACTTATGAAAAAGAGGTTCTGGAAGGCAATTATCACTTGCAATTTATCATTCTAATGGTTTCTGGTCTTGTCATTTTGTTAGGCAGTATGGGAGCTGTTTTGCTCAGTAAGTCTATTGCACGACCGATTGTGTATTTATCTCAAATAATAGATAGGCTGGCAGACTATAACCTTATAGAGGATGAGAAATATAGTCCAGTGAAACTAATCAAGCGATCAGATGAAATAGGCAGTATAGCCAGAGCAATTATGAAGATGCAAGCGAATTTAAGGAATTTGATTAAAAGAGTTGCGGTTGCTTCACAGCATGTAGCCGCCGCTTCAGAACAGTTGACGGCAACAAGCGGACAATCTGTTACAGCTATTACTGAAGTAGCAAGAACAGTTGAAGAAATAGCAAATGGGGCTGCTAATCAAGCAAGAGAGACAGAACAAGGCGTTTTACATGTGACGATATTAGGTGATCATGTAGTAAAAAATCAGCATATGGTGACGAGTTTAAAAGAGGCAGTTCAAGAGGTTAATGATCTTCGTGATAAAGGCATAGAGGCCTTAAAAACTTTAGTAGAAAAAACGGCAGACAGTGAAAAAGCATCTAGAGAAGTGGCGGGAGTGATTGTTGAAACCAATGTGAGTGCTAAAAAGATAGAAAATGCCAGTCGGATGATAAAAAGTATTGCAGATCAAACCAATTTGCTTGCACTCAATGCAGCTATAGAGGCAGCGAGGGCAGGGGATACTGGTAGGGGTTTTGCAGTAGTGGCAGATGAAATTAGGAAACTAGCAGAGCAATCCAATCAATTTACAGATGAAATCGCAAAGATTATTTTGGACCTATCTCAAAAATCTGAAAAAGCAGTGATGACCATAGGCGGCGTAGCAAGTATTGTAGAAGCGCAGACAAGGAGTGTTGAAAATACAAATGAAAAGTTTGAGGGCATCTCTCATGCCATTGCAAAAATGAAAGAAAGTATTGATGTTCTCAGTCAATCAGGATTGGAGATGGCAGATAAAAAAGGACATATTATTCAAATTATGGAAAATTTAGCTGCTATTTCAGAAGAAAATGCAGCTGGGACTGAGGAAGCGGCAGCCTCCACCGAAGAGCAAACGGCTTCTATGGAAGAAATAGCTGGAGCCAGTGAAGCTTTAACAGGGCTAGCAGAAGAAATGAAAACAAGTATAGAAAAATTCCAATATTAGTTAAAATAATTGACAAATACCCATTTAACCGATAGAATTTTAATGAGTAGTAATCATCTATAAGCTTAATCCATCAGGTGCTCCTAATAGATTAAGCTTATAGATTTACTTGAAAAGGTATAGGTTATTAATAAATTACTAGGAGGTATCATTATGTATGAAGAACAAAAGTTTTTTGTCTGTAAGCATTGTGGAAATTTAGTCGGTATGATTAAAAACTCAGGGGCCAAAATAGTATGCTGTGGTGAAGCAATGAGTGAACTTGTTCCGAATACAACCGAAGCAGCGGTTGAAAAACATCTGCCAGTTGTAACGGTTGCAGATGATATTGTGACTGTTGAGATTGGCAGTGTAGCACATCCTATGATTGCTGAGCACTATATTATGTGGGTTTACTTACAAACGGAAAAAGGCGGTCAGCGTAAATGTTTAATACCAGGGGAAGAACCAAAAGTGAGCTTTACTCTTAATAATGATAAAGCAGTATCAGCATTAGCATACTGTAATCTTCATGGATTGTGGAAAACAGAAATAAAATAAAAAGGAGAATTGAGAAATGAGCGATTTAAAAGGAACAAAAACAGAAGCTAACTTAATGGCAGCTTTTGCTGGAGAGTCCCAAGCAAGAAATAAATATACCTATTTTGCTTCAAAAGCCAAAAAAGAAGGATTTGAGCAAATTGCAAAGTTATTTGAAGAAACAGCACAAAATGAAAAAGAACATGCGAAAATTTGGTATAAACTCCTTCATGATGGCATTGGAACTACTCAAGAAAACTTAAAAGCGGCAGCAGAAGGTGAGCATTACGAGTGGACTGATATGTATGCAACTTTTGCCAAAGAAGCTAAAGAAGAAGGTTTTACAAAAATTGCTTTTCTTTTTGATGCAGTGGGTAAAATCGAAAAGGAACATGAAGAAAGATATTTGGCCTTGCTTAAAAATGTAGAAGAAGAGAAAGTATTCGTCAAAGATGAAAAAGTAGTATGGCAATGTGCAAACTGCGGACATATTCACATAGGAGAAAAAGCTCTAGAGAAATGTCCAGTATGTGATCATCCAAAAGCACATTTTCAGATTTTAGCTAAAAATTATTAAAAACCATACAATACATAAAGCATCTCATATCTTATGAGATGCTTTTTTATATGGACAAAACTAAAGTGACTTAAGCGGGTTAAGAGGAGGTATACAAATAAGCTCACTTAAGGTTTTACTATTGATGAGCTCGGTAGGGCTAAAGGAGGTGCGATCATAAGACTTTATAAAATGAGGATGATCAAGACAGGATAATTGTGTTAAAAGTGGGTTAAAGGAGGCGTCCTCTTTACTCCATGTATGTACATGATTTTCTTGGTTTTTTTTGCTGCTACTTGCTAATAATTCAAGATAGGTGAAGGTAGCGCGTAAGGTAGTATGAGCATATGGAGCTATAAAGTATACACCAAGATTAAATTGGGGTAAATAACGGGAGTGATAGAGAACGGTAAGCAGCTCTTCAGTCTTTTTTAAAAGCTCTATTGCCGTTTTATTTTCACCTTTAAAATAAAAAGTAGAGGTATTCCCTTTGGTATGGGTGTCGCAGTCAGTGGTCGTTTTAGATAAGGAGTTTTGATTAGTATTTGTTAGAGAGTGGGTATGGGTGTAAGTATCATGGATTTCGTTGTTTTTAAAAATTTGTGTATTAATAGCATAATCTAAGGTTTCATTCACATCGAAGTTAACAATTAAGGTGTTAAAGGTTTTGCAGTCTATTTCCTCCGAATGAGTTTTGGTATCAAGCTCACCAACAGCACAGGTATCACTTTGTGTATCACAGCGAGTTAAAGTATTACTGTTGCTTTCGGATAAAGCTTTATTATGGGTGAAAGTGGTTTCTTTAAAAGTGTCTAGTAGGCTAAATAAATTTTCTAGCTGATAGATTCTATCGGCGATATGTTTTTTGTCAGCAGAATTGGCCAAAAATAAGATGGTGTAATCTTCACCCGTCATATCCTCAAGCAGACGGCTAAGCGTAGAAGATGTGAGAGAAGTGGGATGATTTGTATGCTGTGAGGGATTAATAATAACAGAAGATAAGGAAGAGATGCTGTCCGTATTAAACAATTGGTTATCCAGTAATTTTTGACTTTCTTCTTCTGCTAAAATAGTTATGGCAACATGAGAGTCTTTATTATTTAAAGTATTTTGAATCAATTGTAAAACGGTATCCATTGAGCTGCTTTTAACAGCTAAATAAGTAGTCAACACATTACTGGAGACATTAAAAATATAACCTAAAGCTGCACCCAAATGGTTTAGCGCACCTAAAAGAGGTGTTACCCTATTGATCAGATGGCCGGAATAGGTTTGAGACAGATACTCCAGTTTAATAAGCCTTATGGTGGAAGGGGGATGGCCAATAGGATGAGAAGCAGACATTAAAGGCAGGGCTTTGAGTTGTGTAAGATACTCTCGGTTTAAGAGATCTCTACTCAAATTCATAGCGTACTGGAATTCTCCTATATCTCTTATGTGATCCACTAAAATCCTCCGTTCTAATTGTCTGATATTAATCAAATAAGCATGTTAATTTATTTTATGCATCCAAAAGCCATTTATTATAGCAAGATAGCATTAAATATTTTACAATTTAATCTGTTTAGGTATATAATAGAGTGTATTCAATTATTTTGTGAGAAATACTAGGGAGGATAATAAAATGGCTATTTTGGTTACCGGTGGGGCAGGTTACACAGGATCTCATGTATGTATTGAACTTTTAAAACAAGGATATGAAGTGATTATAGTAGATAATTTCTTGACCTCTAATCCAGAGACTCTAGCACAAATTCGTGAAAAAAGCGGTAAAGATTTTAAGCTTTATGCAATGGATCTTGCCCACAAAGAAATTGTAGAACGCATTTTTAAAGAAAATGAAATAGATGGGGTTATTCACTTTGCGGGTATTAAATCTACAGGTACGTGTAAAGATCAGCCTATTAAATATTATCACACAAATCTTACAAGCACTTTGATGCTGTGCGAGGTTATGAGCCAGTATAACATTAAAAAGATGGTGTTTAGTTCTTCAGAAGGGTTTTATGGAGACAATGGCGCCCACTCTACAGTTTACGGCAGTGCTAAGCTTATGATTGAACGTATTTTAAAAGAAGTGTATAGGTCAGACAACACTTGGGGTATCAAGATTATGAGATACCTGAGCAATGAAGGTGACGTTTACACAAGAGAAGATATAAAGGTAGAGGATATGAGTTCTATTTACATTCAGGCTCTAAAAGAGATTCAAGACGGGTGTTTTGATACGTACGAGATTACTATAGAGAATCATAAGATAAGTACCCAAGAAACTACCTCGTTTGAAGCTTATGAAATTAAATAATTAAAATTAAAAGCGTATATCACAAAAAAGTGATATACGCTTTTTGATTTTTATGTATATCTGCTGCAATATGTCGAACAATAATAAGAAATGCTTACAGAAATGTGTTGAAAAACAAACAGCAAGCCACAAAGTAAAGCATGATAAGAAGGGAAATGTCTATGTTTATACCTGAAAGGATTATATTTGAAAAAGACGCTATGGCATATGATACAGCACAAGATATCAGTCGGTATTTTAGGGATAACCCAGCGGTGCAAATGATTGACATCACATCCAATCGGGTGAAACAGCATATACCTGGTGAAGATGCTTATGAACACTATCGAGAAGGTAAAAAAACCTTAGTAGTGGGGATTAAAAAAAGTCTCAAATTTCAGAGCTGTAAGCCTTCCGCTCATTATCAGCTCCCACTTGTATCAGGGTGTATGGGACACTGTCAATATTGCTATTTGAATACCCATTCAGGGGAGAAGCCATTTATTAAAGTGTATGTGAATCACGAAGATATTTTTAAACAAGCACTTAAATATAAGGATGAAAGGCTGCCGGATAGGACTATTTTTGAAGGGGCGGCTACTTCTGATCCTGTTCCTCTAGAGCCTTATACCCATGCTTTGGAGCGCTGTATAACATTTTTTGCAGATTTAAGGGAAGCTCGGTTTAGATTTGTTACTAAATATACAGATATAGATACCCTTGTAAGTTTAAATCACCAAAATCACACAGAAGTCAGAATGAGTCTAAATACTAAAAAAATAATCGATACTTATGAACAGCATACGGCCTCAGCAGCCAAAAGAATAGAAGCTATCTGTAAAATGAGTAGGGCAGGGTATCCGGTAGGGTTTTTAATCGCTCCGGTATTTATCTATCCCAATTGGAAGGCAGAGTATAGGCAGATACTTTTAGATTTAAAGAAGAAATTGCCGGACGACCTAGAACACCCGGTGACCTTTGAAGTGATTTCACACCGTTATACAACCACTGCTAAAAATAGAATAGCTAAAATTTTTCCTGAGAGTGATCTGCCTATGGAAGATGAAAACAGACAATTTAAATTTGGTCAATTTGGATATGGGAA
>JARBTY010000030.1 GCA_029239935.1 Clostridia bacterium
CTTGCATCAGATTCTTTTACAATACCTGTGCTGCTGTCAGTACCTGCATCAGGTTTTGCGGCGCATCCAGTAAAGGCCATTAAAGAAAGTAGTGTTACGGCAGTCCAAATTTTTAATTTCATATGAATCACTCCTGTATTTTTAATTTAGTTTTATTTTTGATTACCCTCATTTGACGTATACCTATTAAAAGAAGTTCCATCCTCTTAAAATTGATAGTATAATGAAGCATGGAGGTGTATGACTAATGGATTTAAATAAAAGCACTATTGAAAAGTTACAGTCAATGAATTTAGAAAAAGACCAATGGATGATCAACTGGATAGGACAAGGTGGATTTGTATTTAAGACATCAAAAGGCAAAGTGATTTGTATAGACCCCTATCTTTCTAATTCAGTAGAGAAATTTGAAGGGATAGGGACGAGACGCATGTGGTTTCCATCTTTTCCATTGGCCGTTTTTAGACCCGATGTAGTCATCTGTACCCATGACCATTTGGATCATACAGACCCTGAAACACTACCGCTTATAGCTGCTTATAGTAAAGCTTTATTTCTAGCACCGACAACTTCTTATGAGCATATGAAAGCGATGAACATAGACGAAGCAAGGCTCAAGGTATTTAATAGGGAAGACATCTATCAAGGAGAGGATTTTAAACTCAGAGCTGTATATGCTCAGCATACATCAGATAGTATCGGTATACTCCTTGAGACACATGATCTTAAAATTTATATTACAGGAGATACAGAGGAAAGTGAAAGGCTGTATGCCTTAAAGGATGAAAAAATAGATATTTTGATTACCTGTATAAATGGTAAATTAGGAAATATGAATGCTCAAGAGGCCTGTAAGTTAGCACAGCATTTAGAGGTAAAACATGTGATTCCTATGCACTATGGTTTGATACCGTCTAATACAGTGGACTTGGATGAGTTTAATAGAATTTGCAGCGAAAAGGGTTTAAACCAGTGGCTGTTGGTGCCGGAGATTAATTATATTTGCAAAATGGCAACCATCAGGCAAGGTGTTCAGGGATTAACAATAGAAAGAATTTATTAAAGTATAAAAATATTGACAAAATAGAAAATCAATAATACTATATAAATATAATTTCAATAAACTGAATCTTATCAAGAGTGGTGGAGGGAATGGCCCTATGAAACCCAGCAACCTGTATAGGCGTATAAGGTGCTAATTCCAGCAGTGGAGGAGCTGCAAGATGAGTATAACTCGCAGAATGAGCCTGAGTCTATACTCGGGCTTCTTTGTCGTTTGAAAAAGAAAGTTTAATTGGAATAAATCAAATGGATGATGAGAAAAGGGGAGGGAAAAGAAAATGAATAACAAAGCATTATCTGTTAAAACAATTGTTGCAGTGGGTATCGGAACGGCTGTCTTTTATATTTTAGGCCGCTTTGCTGCAGTACCTACAGGGGTTCCTAACACTGAAGTTCAAACGGCCTATGCCTTTTTAGCGTTAATGGCCATACTTTATGGACCCGTGGCAGGAGCAGCCATAGGTTTTATAGGTCATACCTTAAAGGATCTAATCGCCTATGGATCACCATGGTTTAGCTGGATTATAGCTTCGGCGGTAATGGGTTTAATCATTGGATTAGGCTGGAAAAAACTCCGTGTCAATGAGGGGGAATTTGGAAAAAAGGGAATCATTGTTTTTAATATTTATCAGGTCATTGCCAATATTGTTGCATGGGGAATTGTAGCACCAACACTGGATATACTCATTTATGCAGAACCAGCTAACAAAGTTTATTTACAAGGTTTAGTTGCGGGCATATCCAATGTTATTACAGTAGGTGTGCTGGGTACAATACTCCTCGTTGCCTATAGTAAGACCCGAACTAAAAAAGGAAGTTTAGATATTGAATAATATCAAAAAAACCGAAGCATTTAGTCTTCGGTTTTTTACATACGATACGCTAAAAAATGAATCTCTTTATAAGAGATATTAAAAATGTAATCAATGAGGGAAAATAAGCATGAAAAAACCTATTATAGTATTTGAAAACTTTAGTTTTCGATATAGAGCACAAAAGCAGCCCACATTAAAAAATATAAACCTAACCATTTATGAAGGGGAAAAGGTCCTTATCGTTGGGCCATCAGGTTCGGGAAAAAGCACGCTTTCTAACTGTATTAACGGCCTTGTACCTTTTTATTATGAGGGAGAAATATCAGGAAGTTTAAAAATTAGAGGAAAAGAAACCAAGCAAATGAGTATTTTCGAACTGTCTCATTACGTAGGGACCGTTTTACAAGACTCAGACAGTCAGTTCATTGGGTTGACTGTGGGAGAAGATATTGCATTTAAACTAGAAAACGAATGTATAGGTCAAAAGATGATGAGAGAAAAGGTTGAAGCAGTTTCTAAGCTGGTAGAGATACACAGTCACTTAGAAGAAGAGCCCCATGACTTATCAGGGGGACAAAAACAGCGGGTAACCTTGGCAGGCGTCATGGTTGGAGGAGGAGATATCCTTTTATTTGATGAACCCCTTGCGAGTTTAGATCCTGCCACTGGGAAAACAGCTATAGAACTTATTGATAGGCTCCAAAGTGAAGGACATAAAACTATTATTATTGTAGAACATCGCTTAGAAGATGTACTGCATTGTGGTGTGGACAGAGTAATCGTTGTGAGTGAAGGAGAAATTATAAAGGATGAGAGGCCAGCAGAGTTATTCGCTACAAATATTTTACCACAAATAGGCATAAGAGAGCCCCTTTATATTACTGCCTTAAAATATGCCGGTTGCAAGATTATACCTGAAAGAAGTATAGAACGTGTAGAAACATTAAAAATAAATGACTATAAAACCCAGATGATAAAATGGCTGAAAGAAATACCAGAAGAGAAACAACAGAAGAAAAGCAGTACACTCTTGAAATTTGAAGAGGTAAGGTTTGCCTATGCTGAACAAAAAGAGACACTTCATGGTATAAGTTTTGAGGTGAATAGGGGAGAGATGATCAGCATTGTTGGAAAAAATGGAGCAGGTAAGTCCACACTGGCTAGACTAATATGTGGATTTTACAAACCAACTAAGGGGCGAATTGTATTTGAGGGAAGAGATATGGTGGGTGATACCATCAAAGAAAGAGCCACCAAAATAGGCATGGTGATGCAAAATCCTAATCAAATGATTTCTAAAACAATGATTTTTGATGAGGTGGCTTTAGGCCTTAGGATAAGGGGCGTTAAGGAGTCAGAAGTGATAGAACGAGTTGCCGAGGTGCTAAGGATATGTGGTTTGTATCCATTTCGCAAATGGCCCATTTCGGCTTTAAGCTTTGGGCAAAAGAAACGGGTGACCATTGCATCTATCTTGGTGTTAGCGCCAGAGCTTCTAATTGTGGATGAACCTACTGCAGGTCAGGATTTTAAGCACTATACAGAAATTATGGAATTCCTTAAGACACTTAATCAAGCAGGGTTGACCATTATCATGATTACCCATGACATGCATTTGATGTTAGAGTATACGGACAGGGCCATTGCACTGGCAGATGGCTGTAAGATAGCGGATGATAAGGCCTATCGTGTGTTGACAGAAAAAGTTGTGATAGAACAGGCCAACCTCAAAGAAACATCCTTATACGAACTGGCTATTAAAGCAGAATTAGAGCATCCCAGGGCTTTTGTAAAAGGGTTTGTTGAATATGACAGGAGGACAAGAAGCGGATGAAACAAATTCTATTAGGTTATTTAGAAAGGGAGTCTCCAGTCCATCAGTTAACAGGAGCTACAAAACTCATCTGTCTCATACTTTGTTCATTTACAACAATGCTGACATATGATACGCGGGTACTGATGGGAATACTTATATTTAGTGTGATTATTTTTAAAATATCTAAGATTAAATTTGGGGAGATAGCCCTGGTATTTTATTTTATACTGGTATTTTTAGCTCTCAATAACCTAGCCATTTTTATCTTCTCGCCCTATGAAGGGGTCAAGATATACAACAGCCGAACAGAGCTCTTTAAAATAGCAGGTCACTACAGTATGACCGCTGAGCAGCTTTTTTATCATTTAAATATAACTCTAAAATATTTAGCACTTGTGCCTATGACACTTTTATTTATGGTAGCTACCCAACCCAGTGAGTTTGCAGCCTCCCTGAACCGTATTGGAGTGAGTTATCGCATAGCTTATGCAGTGGCTATTGCCCTAAGGTATATACCAGATGTACAGAGGGACTATCAAAATATTGCTTTTGCTGCACAAGCCAGGGGAATAGACATGTCCAAAAAAGAAAAAGTGATAAAACGTCTTAGAAATATAACCTCTATTTTAATACCACTTATATTCTCAAGCCTACAGCGAATAGATACCATAAGCTGTGCAATGGAGCTTAGAGCATTTGGAAGTCATAAGAAGCGTACATGGTATCGGAAAAAAAACTTTGCAACCGGTGACTATATTGCTCTTGCAGTTGTGACTGTCCTTTTCATACTATCGCTATTTATCACAGCTAGTAATGAGGGAAGGTTTTATAATCCTTTTCATTAGACAATACAAACACCCCTTATGACACTGAAATATATGTGCCATAAGGGGTGTTTGTATTGTTGCTACTGTTTGAGAAAAGTTTCGCGTAGAGTGGCTTTTGGGTTACGTTCAGCAACTTGTCTGATGGCCCATTCATATTGACAAAGTAAAACGGGATCACCGTCTTCAGTTTCTGCCAGCATAGAATCCATTGTAAGAAAGAAACTTGAAGGGTCAAAGTTTTCCATCTCAATCCATCTGATAAAGCGATAGGGAAGCATTTGCTTTTTAATCTCTACACCATATTCGTGGCTTAGTCGGTATTCAAGCACTTCAAATTGGAGGACACCCACCACACCTACAATAAGTTCTTCGGTTCCAGTAAAATGACGTTTATAAACTTGTACGGAACCTTCTTCGGCAAGCTGTGTAATGCCTTTTAGAAATTGCTTTCTTTTAAGTGCACTGATAGTAGAAATCTTCATAAAGTGCTCAGGAGCAAATTGAGGGATGCCTTCATACTGAAGTTTTAAGTCACTGCTGCATAAAGAGTCTCCGATGTTAAAAATGCCGGGATCATGAAGGCCTATAATATCACCGGGATAAGCCGTTTCAACAAAAGCACGGTCTTGGGCCAAGAACTGTTGAGGCTGTGCCAGTTTTATTTTTTTTCCTTTTTGGACATGATTGACCATCATTCCTTTTTCAAACTTCCCAGAACAAATGCGCAAAAAGGCAATACGGTCTCTATGAGAAGGATTCATATTGGCTTGTATCTTAAAGATAAAGCCAGAAAAATAGTCTTCTTCCGGACTAATAGAGCCTAAATTGCTAAGCCTAGGTTGAGGTGGTCTGCTGATTTCAAGAAACGTCTCTAAAAAAGGTTCAACACCAAAGTTAGTGAGTGCACTTCCGAAAAAAACAGGGGTAAGTTCGCCGCTAAGGATTTGATCTAAGTGATAATCATCACCGGCAATATCTAAGAGCTCAATATCTTCTAATAATTTTTCATGGAGGTCTTCACCTAATAAACCCTTAAACTTTTCATCCGTGATATCTCCTTTTACTGAGCGGGCAATATCCTGGCCGTGTTTGCCGTCATTGAAAAGTTCTACTTGTTTTTTCAGACGATTATAAACACCTTTAAAATTTTTCCCCATACCAATGGGCCAATCCATAGGATAGGAACGAATGCCCAGTACATTTTCAATGTCTTCCATAAGTTCAAAGGGGTCTTTGCCTTGAGCATCCATTTTATTGATAAATGTAAAGATAGGGATGCCACGCATCTTACAAACTTTAAATAATTTCTTTGTTTGCTCTTCTACACCTTTAGAACAGTCGATAACCATAATAGCACTATCTGCTGCAACTAGGGTTCTATAGGTGTCTTCACTGAAATCTTGATGCCCGGGGGTATCTAATATATTAATGCAAAAGCCGTCGTAATCAAATTGAAGTACACTTGAAGTAACAGATATTCCCCTTTGTTTTTCAATTTCCATCCAGTCTGATACTGCATGTTTTTGAGATCTTCTTGATTTTACAGAACCTGCCGAACGAATAGCGCCTCCATATAAAAGGAATTTTTCAGTAAGCGTTGTTTTACCTGCATCGGGATGTGAAATAAGGGCAAAGGTTCTTCTTCTTTGTATTTCCTGGGTATAACTTGTATTCTCTGTTGACATATTAACCGTCCTTATCTTTATTAATCGTGACATGTATAATATAAGGTTATAACTAATAAATGTTATGCTTATATGAGGGAAATGTCAAGTGAAAAATGTTTTTTAAAAAAATTATATTTTTTAAAAAAATTTATATAATTGTTTTTAGTAGTATTTGTCATGAAAACAATGAAATATGTTATAATAAGATAAAAAATAGGAGGGTATGATGGATATTAGGGCATTGCAGCAAGAAATTATTAAACAAGAAGAACTTTTAAGGTTTGAACATTTTTCCAATGAAGATGCTTTAGAAATAGGCATGCTGCTCATAGAAGAAGCTAAAAAAAGAAATGCAGTTATTGCAATTGATATTATTATAAATGGTTATAAGGTGTTTAGGTATGGTTTTACGGGAACTAATTTACACAATGATATGTGGCTTAGGAGAAAAATGAATACCGTCCATACTGTGCAAAAAAGTTCTTTACATGTTTATACGCTTTTGCAGGAAAGAAATCAAGATTTACAAAAAGATTGGTTTCTTGATCCTATGGAGTATGCCTGCATGGGAGGAGGCTTTCCTATTCATGTAAAGGGCACTGGGGTAATAGGATGCATTGGTGTGTCAGGACTTCCACATCTAGAGGATCATCAGCTGATTGTGGACACCTTATGCAGCTATCTAAAGGTTACACTTACTGATCAGTAAGCGGCAGTATATATTAAGGCGTTAAAACATGGGATATTATTTTATAAGAGTCTTATCTTATAAGCATTTATAAAAGACTAAAGGTGGAGTATATGATACTTGTACAAAATGAATATTTTTCTATTACAGAAACAGAGGAAACACTATTTATACAGGTTTTTAAGTTGGGGTTTTCAATTAGGGATTTTCAGATCATAATGGAAAAATATCCTCGGATTGCCATAACAAAATTTTTAGTTCTCAGAGAGGCTCTAGAAAATGGCACAAGCGAGGAAATAGAGTTTGGCAAGCTTAAATCCAAAATCAATCTGACGATCTCTTCAGACTATTTAGAAGCTAAGATTCATATTAGTTTAGAGCAGCATCTATACGAAACGACAAAACAGGCAGTTAATGAGGAAATATTGCAGCTGCTTAAAGAAAAGGGAATTACCTATGGCATTTTATATGATGTTATCAATAAAGAACTAAAGACTCAAAAGGACATCATAGTGGCTAAAGGGGTCTTACCAAAGGATGGTACAGATGCCATAGTAGCCTATTTAGAAATGCCGGAGAAGCAACCGGCACTCCATGAAGATGGGCGGACTAATTATTATGATATGAATTTGTTTAAATATATACATAAGGGTGATTGGTTGGGGGAGAAACAGGCCGCAAGCCCCGGCGTGCAAGGGATGAATATTAAAGGAGAGAGGCTGCCAGGCAAGCAGGGTAAAGATAAACAGCTAAGATTTGATGAAAGCAGTGTGGAAGCAACTCAAAGAGGGGATAAAATCATACTTTTGGCCAAAACTGATGGGGCCCTGCAGATTAAAGAGGGCAGAATTGGAGTTGTTAAGCATTTGATTATCAGTGGTGACATTGGCAATGAAACAGGTAATATTGATTTTGATGGGTCCGTTACTGTTAAAGGAACAATAGAAGATGGGTTTTCAGTTGTGGCAGAGCATGATATCTCTATACTTGGAGAGATGGGGCTTGGGGCAGTAGACAAAGTATACTCTAAATCAGGGAATATCTATGTCAAAGGCGGCATCTCCGGAAAAGGAAAATCTCTTATAGAAGCAAGGGGAGGCAGTGTCTTTGTTAAATACGTTAATGCCTGTACGATTAAAGCAAAGGATACCATTGATATAGGGTATTATGCTTTAGACAGTGAGCTAGAGGGGGGCAGTATTTTTGTACAAGCTAAGCATGGGCGTACCATCGGGGGTACAATCCGGGCCAAAACAAAAGTATCTTTGCGTATGGTAGGAAATATTTATGAAAAAGAGACTTATATCAATGTAGAGGGCTTTGACAGAAAAACAATCAAAAAGAAATTAGACGATTTATTAGTAAAGTATAAAGAATTACTGATAAAAGCAGAGCAAAATGAAAGAGAACTTAGAGTGTATGAAAATACATTAACCCAGTTTGGCAGAATTAAGAGTCAGGAAGACTATAAAAGTTATCACAAAATCCATCAGGTTGTAATAGATGAAATTTATTCTTTAGAAGAGCAAAGAAAAGAACTGATTAATATTTTATCCTCTAAAGGAGAGGGTCAAGTAACGATATATGAGAAGGCCTATCCAAGGACGCTGGTGCAGATTAAAAATATTCAAAAACGCATCAAGCATATTACTACGGGTACCTTTTATGCACAAGACAATCAAATGATGTTTGATTAAAAGGAGAGAGTTCATGCAAGAAAGTAAATCATTAAATGAAGGGTACCGCTATGAAGTTTTGCTGCAGGCAATAGATTTTTTTACTCAAAGGTTTAGTTTGGAACAAATTGAAAACTATGCTTTTGAATTTGCAAATGAGATTTTAACGCTGCATTCCTCAGCACTGTTTGTATACGAAGAAGAGGCGTATGTGCTGAAAAACAGCAGATTATATGAAGAAAAGGCATACAGCATTCCCCTAAGCCAGGCATTAGAAGAAATTCCAGTCCTTCATGGAGATATTATTATTGATCAGATGAATCGTTTTTTTAGTCAGGAAACAATAGAGAAATTTAATATAAAACTTGTTATTCCGCTCATTATGGATGACTTTCTTTATGGGTTTATTATTTCAAATGGTAAAATACTAAGTCAGTTTGATGAAGATGATTGGATTATTGCAAGAACGCTAACAAAGCTTTTTGGCAGCTCTTTTGAAAATAGCAGACAACTGACGGAACTCAATCAAAAAAATAAGCAGTTAGATCAAAAAATATTTAATTTATTTGCCATTAACCAAAGTGCAAAGTCATTGCTTTCAGAAGTAGATATGAACCGCCTTTATATTCTGGCGACAGATATATTCAGTGAAATTACATGTAGTAAAGTAACTTCTTTTGGTATCTATGATACGCATTCAGGTAGTATTAAGGTATTAGGGTATAGAAATGTGTCTAATTATTTATCAATTTCTACAGAGCTTCGTCTTTGTGATACGGCCTATAAAGGCAAACATTTAGTACTGCATTTAGAAAGAGATTTGGAAATAGTTAAGTCGATTTTTGAAAATTGGCAGGAATTTTATGTACTTGAGACAAAATATATTGTTTTATTAGTTAAAGATACCATTCTTGGGGTTGTTACTTTAAGTGAGGCGGTTAATGAGAGAATCTATGACGAATCCACTTTTGAATTGGTTGAAACCTTAGCTTCTTTTACCCATATTGCTATTTCTAACGCCTTAATGTTTAAAGAATTAGTCACTCAGCATGAACGTGTAGAGAAGAAGTTCAATATTTTGGATATGCTGAACAAAACCATTCAAAATATCAATGCTGGGGTGACTATAGAAGAAATATCCAGGTTGACTTTAAAAGTTCTAGAGCTGAATTTTGGGATTACTAAAGCTTTTTTTGCCTATAAGCAGCCAGAGGGTTATAAGGCAAATTATACATTAGGTCTAAAGGAACAAACCAAAGTGTTTATTTTAAATGACAATTGGGAAAAGGCTTGCTATGGAGAAATGATTTTGGATTTTCAGCAAGATACGCTGCATCATTTTTTTGACAGAGATTTTGCAGAGGAAGTGGGGAGCTCCAACTGCGTGGTTATTGCTCCGATTTTTAGTGCGTATGGAGGTACAGAAGAAGATACTTATCCTAAAGGCTTTTTGGTAGTGCTTGAGACCTATGACAGTCTTAAGGAAGAAGAAATTTTGTTAATTGATACGATTACTAAAAATATTTCACCGGTCATCTATCAAATGGACAGCAATAAAAAGCTTCAAGAGGAGTATATTAAAGATCCTTTACAGCAATTCATAGATGCCACGGCTATAAAGTTAGAAGAAAAACGGGACTATGAACTAGACTTTTACCTTTATTATAAAGTAGTTGCTATAAATCCTTTTAAAAGGGCAGAGGACTTTTTTGTAGAAGGGGAAGCGTGTTATCAAATCAATAATTTTATTTTTGTCCTAACCTATGATGAACTTGAGGATAAAAGTTTTTGTAGATGTCCTGACTTTGAGACGATAGAAGAAGTAATAGATTTTGATTATTTGGTACATTATATCCCTAGATAAGTCATCTAGGGATATAATATTTCATTATTATCACAATAAGATTACAAATATTTACAAATGCTATAACTTAAACTATAATTTAAACTATAATTTGAACAAACAATGGATGACAAAACAAGGAGGAAGTTAGATTGATAAAAATACTCTCAATGATTATGACAGTTATGTTGGTAGTAAGCAGTTTTACTACAACAACTTTTGCGGCTGAATCTGGACAGGATATAAGAGCGGCGTGGATAGCTACAGTTTTTAATATAGACTTTCCAAGCACTAAAAATGATATAACAGCTCAAAAAGAAGAATTCATAAGTAAAATAGAACAGCTTCAGGCTATAGGTATCAATACTGTAGTTGTTCAGGTAAGACCGAAAGCTGATGCTTTATATCAGTCAGCTATTAACCCTTGGTCAGATGTTTTAACAGGTACACAAGGCAAAGACCCTGGATATGACCCTATGGCCTTTATGATAGAGGCCGCTCATAACAGAGGCATGGCTTTTCATGCTTGGCTTAACCCTTACCGGGTGACCACTTCAGGGACAGACATCAATGCACTTAGCAGCAGTCACCCGGCCAGAAACAATCCAGAGTGGGTGATGAGTTATAATAATGCCTTATACTATAATCCAGAGGTTGCAGGGGTAAAGAAACATATTGCTGATACTGTAAAAGAAATTGTAGATAACTACGATGTAGACGGTATTCACTTTGATGATTATTTTTATCCGTCAAACTATCCTTTGCCACAGGGAGAAGGTAAGGACGGAGTGGCTGCCAATGCAAGAAGAAACCATGTGAATGAAATGGTCAAACAGGCCAGCGAAGCTATTAGAAGCAGCAATAAAAACGTTATGTTTGGCATCAGCCCCTGCGGTATTTGGAAGAACAGTACTTCTGATTGGACTGGCTCAAATACAGGAGGTAATCAGGGTTACTATTCAGTTTATGCAGACGCAAGAACTTGGATAAAAAATGAATGGATAGATTATATTGTTCCTCAGATTTATTGGGAAACCGGACATAAACTGGCAGACTATGAAACGCTGGTAAAATGGTGGTCAAATGAAGTAGAGGGCACGGGTGTAAAGTTATACATAGGACAGGGAATCTACAGAGATGTGGTGGCAACGCAAATCGATACACAGCTTAAAATCAATGAGAAGTATAGTGCAGTAAAAGGAAGTTTTTATTATAGTACAAGAGATTTATTAAACAATAGAGCAGGTTCAAAGGATAAAATAAAAGCGTATCATGCAGCCACCCCTTTGACAGCGAAGCTCCCTTTGCAGACAGGAAGTGGCAATACCACACAAAATGCGGGGAAAATAGGGACGGTTGCTGCAAATCCCTTAAATATTAGAAGCAAGGCTGGAACAAGTTACCCCATCGTCACAAAAGCCTCACAAGGCACAAAGGTAACGATCCTAAATAGTCAAGATGGCTGGTACAATATCAAGTTATCTAATGGGCAGACAGGATGGGCAAGTGCCGCCTATATTAAAACAGAGGCAGTAACAAGTAAACCTCATGTAGCAGCGGCCCCACCCGCATCGACTAAAGTAGGAACAGTGACAGCAAATCCCCTGAATATCAGAAGTGGTGCAGGGACAAGTTATGCGCTGATGGCTAAAGCACCTAAAGGGTCTAGAGTGACCATCTTAGGGAGCAGTTCAGGCTGGTATAAAATAAAACTAGCGGATGGCACAATCGGTTGGGCAAGCGGAAGTTATATTAGTTTCTAAATAAGTATTATAACAAAAAAAATATATCAGGGATAAGGGCAGGTCGTAAAGACTTGCCTTTTTATTATTTGTAAATGGACCTATAAAATAGATGCCAATTGGTGGTTTTAAATATCAAGAAACGTGATATGATAAAAATGGATGGTACCATTAGGAATATAGTATAGCGGTGAAGGAGGAAGCTCCATGCGTATTACAGTTAATAAAAACAGTGCTGTTCCTATTTATTTGCAAATCAGGAATCAAATCAGGGATATGGTTTTAGATGGGATTTTAGAATCCGGATTTAAGCTGCCTTCTGAACGGAAATTGGCAGAAATCTTAGGGGTGAACAGAAGTACAGTCTTAAATGCCTATAGGGATCTTAAGGCAGATAATTTGATAGGTTCCCATATTGGTCAGGGAACTATTGTGTTGATGCCAAAGGTTGCTAAAGAACGAGAGCAACTAAGTCAAAAGGTTAATCCGCTGCCTTGGATACAGCTTTTAGGGGGATGTGCCCAAAGGATGCAGCAGCCACTGGTCAGTGATATACTCAAAACAGCTAACAGAAAAGATGTTATATCTTTTGCAGCAGGTTTTTTGGCTCAGTCCAAAGATCCAGTAGATGAACTGCTTGAGACCCAGAGTAGGCTCCTTAAAGATTATGGCAGTACGATGCTGCAATATGGTGCAACCCAAGGTTATTTGCCGTTAAGGGAGAGCTTGTCCCATTTTATGAGAAAGCGGGGAATTCAGGCAAACCCAGAGGAAATTATTGTGCTTTCAGGTTCACAGCAGGCCATTGATCTCACAGCCAGAATACTTATAGACCCAGGAGATGTGGTTATTGTAGAGGAACCTACATTTTTTTCGGCCTTGCAAATATTTCAAAGTTTGGGAGCAAGGGTTATAGGGGTACCAATAGACGAACAAGGAATGAAAATAGATTTTTTAGAGCCGTTGCTCCAGAGGGTAAAACCCAAACTCATCTATACTATTCCCACCTTTCAGAACCCTTCAGGAACTGTTATGAATCTCAAAAGGAGAAGGCAGCTCTTAGATATGGCCTATAAATATCAGATTCCTATTTTAGAGGATGATCCTTATGGAGAACTGAGATATGAAGGTGAACATCTCCCTTCTTTAAAGGCTTTAGATCAGCATGGCTATGTGATTTATGCAAGCACCTTTTCTAAAATAATGTTCGGAGGTATGAGAATTGGATGGGCCATAGCAAGCCATGAAATGATTAAACAGCTTATTTTGGCTAAACAAATGGCAGACCTTCATACTAACACTCTTGGCCAGTGGATTATGGATGATTTTTTGAGGAGAGATGTTTTGGAGAAACGGCTTGAAGCCGTCATCCTGGAAAATAAGGAAAATAGGGACTTGATGGCGGAGGCTTTAAAGAAGTATGCAATAAAAGATTTGAAGTGGCAGATTCCAGAGGGGGGACTGTATTTTTGGTGTCAGCTGCCAGAGCAAATAGAGCCAGAACGGTTGATTGTAAAGGCTCAGGAAAAAAAGGTCATCTGTGTGCCAGGGCATATTTTTTATCCAGGCTATGCAAAAAGTCATTTTATACGCCTGAGTTTCTCTTCTCCTCCAAGAGAACTTATTACAAAAGGTATCAAACTGCTGGCAGAAGCTGTTCAAGAGATGAGCGAAGAAGAAAAGTCAAAAGTGTATTTGAATGAATGTGAAATCAAACCTATATTATAGAAATCATTGTGTAAGGAGAGGTGCCAAATGCCTATGACATTTGCAAAAAGAATGCAGGATATGAAAGCGTCAGAGATCAGAGAAATATTAAAAGTAACCGAAGACCCAGAGATTATTTCTTTTGCTGGAGGGATTCCGGCTCCAGAACTTTTCCCAGTCAAAGAGATTGTTAAAGTCACAGAAATAGTACTAGAAGAGGCTGGGGAACAGGCGCTTCAGTATGGTACAACAGAAGGGTATACACCTTTAAGAGAAAAAATAGCCAAACGTATGAATGAACGATTTAAGACAGATTTCTCCTTAGAAAATATTTTAATTACCAATGGTTCTCAGCAAGGGCTGGACTTCTCGGGAAAGATATTTATTGATGAGGGAGATGTTATTTTATGTGAAAGTCCTACCTATCTGGCAGCAATCAATGCTTTTAAGGCATATCAGCCCCAGTTTATAGAGATTCAGACGGATGAAGAAGGCATGGTTATAACGCATCTTCAAAGAGTACTTGAGAGCACAGAAAAGATAAAGTTTATTTATATCGTACCGGATTTTCAAAATCCTTCCGGTGCATCGTGGTCCCCACAAAGACGAGAACAATTCATGGCGGTTGTAAAAAACTATGAGGTGATGGTCATTGAAGACAATCCCTATAGCGAAATCAGATTTGAAGGAGAGAGGCCCTTTTCAGTGAAAGCGCTGGATGAAAAAGGGCAGGTAGTTTGTCTTGGGACTTTTTCCAAAACTTTTTGTCCAGGTCTGCGGATTGGGTGGGTAGCGGCTGAAAAATCTATTTTAGAAAAATATATACTGGTAAAACAAAGCGCAGACCTGCACAGCTCTACGTTAAACCAAAGAACAATCTCAAAGTATATAGACCTCTATGATTTTGATGCCAATATCGATAAAATTAAAGCAGTTTATAAAAAAAGAAGAGATGTGATGGTCAAGACGATGGAACAAACATTTCCTCAGCAGATCAGGTTTACCCGTCCTAGCGGAGGTTTGTTTTTATGGGTTGAACTTCCGGAATCAGTTGATGCAAAAGAGGTGCTGGTTAAAAGTCTTGAGTATAAAGTAGCCTTTGTACCAGGAGAAGCCTTTTTTCCTAACCAAGGCAGGAAAAATACCTTTAGACTGAACTACTCTAATATGTCAGAGGAAAGAATTATGGAAGGCATCAAAAGGCTGGCAGTAGTCTTGGAATCATACTGCAGTTAAAATAAAAGAGGTGAATAGCCAGGGAGCTGAGTTTACGTATTGAAGTAGACTTAGCTTTTTTATTTACGATATTTAAGACAATGTTAACCCAACATTTACCATAAATTAACCTGTAGTTAATACGCCCTCTGTAGAATACAGCTGTAAATGACAGAAAATAAAGTCAAAGTTAATCGTACAGGGGGATATAGGCAATGAACTTTAAAAAGATTTTTTTAGTAGGTCTTATAGCGGCTTTAACTGTTACAGGGTGTGCATCAAGTGATACAAAAAAGGAGATTGATCTTAATGCTGTATCTTTAGAAGATATGGTTAAAAAAGCTAAGGAAGAAGGCGAGGTTAATTCGGTAGGCATGCCAGATTCATGGGCCAACTGGATACAGACATGGGAAGAAATAACGGCGGAATACGGTATTAAGCATACGGATGTAGATATGAGTTCAGCAGAAGAATTGGCTGTATTTGAAGCTGAAAAAGATAGTGCAACAAAAGATATTGGAGATGTAGGACAGTCTTTTGGTCCTTTAGCAGAAGAAAAAGGACTAACCCTCCCTTATAAAACCACAAACTGGGACAAAATACCAGATTGGGCCAAAGATGACGATGGGGATTGGATCATAGGGTATTATGGCACGATGGCGATTATAACAAATAAGCAGTTGGTACAAGAAGCACCCAAATCATTTGCGGATTTATTAGAAGGTGATTATAAAATCGCAGTGGGAGATGTGACTAAAGCCACTCAAGCGCAAAGTGCTGTTCTGGCAGCAGCCATTGCTATGGGCGGAGATGAAACCAATATTAAGCCGGGGATTGATTTTTATAAAAAGCTGGCAGAGGCAGGCAGACTGGACAAAGGAGAACTCTCTCTGACACGACTTGAAAAAGGAGAAATAGAAGTGGCTCTTTTATGGGATTTTAATGCCCTTGGTTATAAAGCTCAGTTTGAAGCCAACAACAGCAATGCACAGTATGAAGTACATATTCCAGTAGATGGTTCTGTTCAATCAGGTTATGCAACGGTGATTAATGCGTATGCACCTCATCCTCATGCAGCTGCCTTAACAAGAGAATATATCTTAAGTGATAAAGGGCAGATTAATTTAGCCAGAGGGTTTGCAAAACCTATACGTAGCGATGTTGTCCTTCCAGAAGATGTAAAAAGCAAAATGATACCCGATGAAGAATACGTAAAAGCTGTTCCTATTAAAGATTTCAAGGCTTGGGAAAATACAGTTAAAGAACTTGGGGCACTTTGGCAGGAAGAAGTTATGGCCGGTGCAAAATAGTATAGAACGACTCACCTGTTAAAGGTGGGTTGTTTTATACATTGTACTTTAAATCAGCTTTTGGCGTGAAGAAGAACTAGGAAGAGGGCGGAAAAAATGACTAAAACAATCATGGTTTTATTAGATGGATGTACTTATCAAGAGGCTAGTGAGAGCATGGGGTATCTAGAACATTTGTGTGAAGTAAAATGGGGCGCTAAATATAAAATAAAAAGTGAGCTGCCAGCTATGTCAAGGCCGCTCTACGAAACCCTTATGACAGGACTTGCAGTTTCAAAACATGGGATTTTTAATAATTTGATATGCAGGGAATCTGCTTATGAAAATATTTTTTCTATGTGTAGGGAAGCGGGATTGGTGACAGGGGCCGCAGCTTATTTTTGGATAAGTGAACTGTACAATAAAGCCCCTTTTGACTATGTGGAGGATAGAATAGCGCTAGAAAGAAATGAAGGCATTACTCATGGGATTTATTATTATGAAGATAGTTATCCAGATTCCCATGTTTTTAGCGACGGAGAGTTTATACGCCGCACCTATCATCCAGATTTTTTACTTATCCATTCGATGAATATTGATTATGAGGGGCATTTAAATGGAAGTAGCAGTAAGGCTTACACCAAGGCAGTGATCAAAGCAGATGTGCTGCTCTCAAGTTTTGTAAGCTTGTGGATGAGTGAAGGATATGACATTGTTATAACAGCTGATCACGGCATGACTAAGGAGGGTTTTCATTGCGGCAACACAGAGCCAGGCAGGACAGTTCCGCTCTACATTTTGAGTCAGAGGATAAAAGGCGGGGTATTTACTGATAAGGAAATCTCTCAATTGGCTATAGCACCTCTATTGTGTTATCTGTTAGGCATTAAGCCTGCCGCAGAGGGTATGGATTTGACGGAGGCGGGGGTGGCATTTAAATGTTAAAAGATAAGAAAAGATTCCTAGTGCTTTTGCCGGTACTGCCTTTTGTAATGATTGTACTTATCTATCTCATCATACCCATTATCCATTTGATTATAAAAAGCTTTTTGAAAGAAGATGGAATAGGTTTTACTTTTAAGCATTATCTGACTATTTTTTCAAAAGATTATTATCTTCAAGCTATCTCCAACAGCTTATGGATTTCTGTTATATCTGCGGTAATCGGTATCCTTATTGCACTCTTTGCCGCCAATGCCGCCAATCACCTGACAGCAAACTCTAAAAACAGGTTTTTGGCTATGCTGAATATGACCTCCAACTTTTCGGGGGTTCCATTGGCTTTTGCGTATATTATTCTTTTAGGTCATACAGGGATACTTGTGATATTAGGCAAACGATTGGGTATAGAAAGCTTAGGCAATTTTAATATTTATACCACTATAGGACTTATTATCACCTATATTTATTTTCAAATCCCCCTAGCCACGTTGCTTCTTATACCTACCTTTGAAGGCTTAAGAAAAGAATGGCGGGAAGCAGCTATGCTGCTTAAGGCCAATGGCTTTCAGTACTGGATGTATGTAGGGATTCCTATCGTATTGCCTTCAGTTTTTAGTACACTCAGTGTGCTTTTTGCCAATGCACTGGCGGCTTATGCTACAGCCTATGCACTGCTTGCAAGTAATTTTTCACTGCTGCCTATTAGGATATCAGAAATGTTTGTAGGCGATGTCTATCAAAGGCCAGAACTGGGCTCAGCACTTTCAGTAGTGATGATGATTTTAATGGTGGGTGCAGTGCAGCTAAACACTTATTTACTCAAAAAAGTAAAAGGACGGTAAAGACATGAAGAAGTTCAATTTTGCCCAAATCATTACAGGGATTGTCTATCTTTACTTGCTGATCCCACTTGTTTTAACCTTTTCCTATTCATTGGCTTCAGAGTGGATAGATATTTTGCCTACGGGGCTCACGTTCAAGTATTATATGAGAATTTTGCCAAGACAAGACTTTTATAGTGCGATCAGCAGAACGCTTATACTGTGTGTAGTGGCTGTTGTATTATCTGGGGCAGTCATGTTATTTACCATGTATGTAGTGATTGTGCATTATCCTAAACTGGATAGGTATGTTCAAATAGTCTGCATGGTTCCTTACGCCTTGCAAGGGATTATTATTGCAATCAGTATCTTGACACTTTACTCTGGTTCAAAAGGGATACTGGGTAATAGGATGATGATGTTAATTGGAACCTATTGTATCATTATTTTACCGTATATGTATCAAGGCATTAGAAATTCCTTAAGGACAGTCAATGCCAAACAGCTTATAGAAGCAGCACAGATTTTAGGAACGACTAAGCTGTATGCATTTTTGAGAGTGGTGGTACCCAATATTTTGTCAGGGGTTATTATTTCTTCAATGTTGTCTATGGGGATCATTTTTGGAGATTTTGTAGTAGTTAACATTATTGCAGGGAGCTCTTATCAGACCGTCTCTATGTTTTTGTATAAGATGATTGCACAATCAGGACAAACAGCCAGCGTGATTATTGTTGTGATGTTTATTGTGACGTTAGTTTTGTCACTGATTACTTTTAAGTTGAGAAATAAAAATCATTCATCCTAAAAAGGAGAAGTTATGGCTTATATTAGATTTGATAACATTCATAAATCATTTGAAGACAATCATGTTTTGAAAAATGTTGAGTTAACTATAGAAAAGGGCAAATTTGTAACACTGCTCGGTCCATCAGGCTGTGGCAAGAGTACACTACTCAGGTGCTTGGCAGGACTTGAAACAGTGGATAGCGGAACTATTTTATTAAATGATGAGGACATTACATACAAATCTGCACAAAATCGTGAGATTGGCATGGTCTTTCAGCATTACAGTCTTTTTCCTAACATGACAGCAGAGCAGAATATAGCTTTTGGATTAAAGATAAAAAAAATGCCCCAGGAGCTTATTAAACAAAAAACAAAAGCAATCGTGGAATTAGTCCATTTGACAGGCAAAGAAAAGCATTACCCGGCGCAGCTTTCCGGTGGGCAGCAGCAGAGGGTGGCTTTAGCCAGAGCTATTGTAACAGAACCAAAAGTTTTATTGTTGGATGAGCCCCTTAGTGCCATTGACGCACAGCTTAGAAGGCTGCTCCAGATAGAGATTAGAAAAATACAAAAAGAGTTTAACATTACCACGCTATTTGTGACCCATGATCAGGATGAAGCGATGATTATGTCTGATGAAATTCATTTGTTTAATGAGGGGCAGATTGAACAATCAGGGACACCGGTACAACTGTATACACAGCCCAAAACAAAATTTGCTGCCAGCTTTATGGGGCATTACAATGTGATAGATACAGAAAAGTTTGACCAGACAAGAGGACTTTCCTTTAAAAGTGAAACAATAGCTATAAGGCCGGAGGTTATACATGTTTCAGAAGAACAGCCACCTCAAAATGAGGGCTATATACAGAGAGAAGGGACAATTGAAGATTTAGTTCCTAGAAGCAATATCTTGCGTTATCATATCAGTATCAATGAAGCCATTACACTCAAAGCAGATGTACTCTTTAGAACTCATGCCTTATTTGACATCGGACAAAAGGTATGGTTAAGTATAGAGAAAAGAAACTGTATCGAATTAACATAATGAAATGGAGTCCTTTATGGCTCCATTTGTTTTATATGAAAATATTTAAAACTATTTGAAAAAATGCAGCAATAGGTGTACGATATAAAGACTATAAAATTTACAAATCATAAAAGATAAGGAGAAAAGAGGATGAAAGGGATTAAACAACTTTCGGTTTTAGTGCTCATGATTTTAGTCATAACATTTTTTGCAGTCCAAGCAGCAGTGAGTTTATATCTGTTTAATCAAAACAACTATAAGGAAATACAAAACTCATTGAGTTTGAGAGCAGAAAAAGAAGCTTTATATGTCAATTCAGAACTTATTAAAATGGAAGAGGCATCGATAGGTTTTGCAGCGGCGACAGCTTCGGTACCTGATTACAATCAAGATATATTGTTTGAAATGCTTGAGAAATATATCAATAAAGAAGAGCTGATCGTAGGGGCAGGTTTTTGGCTGGAGCCTTTTGAATATGATAAGAGCCAAAAATATTTTGGACCTTATATGTACAAAGAGGGACAAGACGTAGTATTGACATGGGATTACTCCAATGAAAAAGAGGATTATTTTCAGTATGCTTGGTATACTGATGGAGTGGAGACAGATAAAAACGCTGTTTGGAGTGAACCTTATGCCGATGCAGTGACAGGGGTGCCTATGATTACAACAACAGCACCTATTCACAAGGGTGGAAAGGTCAGAGGTGTAGTAACTTTTGATGTGGGTCTTGAACAACTGCAACGTTACATATCTGAGATAAAAGTTGGCGAACAAGGGTATGCGCTGCTTGTGACACAGGAAGGTTACTATTTAGGTCACAGAGATGAAGATAAAAACTTGAAAATCAAGATGAATGAGGATGAAAATACCCAATTAGCTGAAATCGGGAAACGTCTCATAGAGGGAGAAAAAAGTATATCTGCCCTTTCAATAATAGAGGGAGAAAAGCACTTCGTCATTTCGAAACCTGTAGGTGACTCAGGACTTACACTGATTATCATGCTGCCTACAAAAGAGGCTTATGCATCTGCAAACAGTGTGATGGTTATACTTATTATCATATTAGTGATCAGTTTAGTTGTTTTTTCAGTTTTGTTAGAAAGATTGGTTGCAAGATATATTGTGACTCCTGTAAATCATATCAAACAAAGTATCAGCATCATGGCAAAGGGAGATTTTTCATCACCAATAGATACAAATAAAATGAATCATATTAGGGAGTTCAGTGAAATACAGGGGCACCTCGGCCAGATGCGGGATGCTGTAAGCAGTATTGTCAAAAATAGTACAGATGCAGCCCATCAAGTAGCAGCATCATCAGAACAATTAAAAACAATCAGCAGAGAGTCGGTAACAGCTGCGGATGAAATAGCCAGAACAATAGAAGAAATCTCAGCAGGAGCAAATAGCCAGGCTACGGAGACGAGTCAGGGTACAAAACATATGGGCAGTCTAGGGCAGTTAATTGCAGAAAATGATAAATCTATGGAAAAACTTAATGATGCTGCTGATGAAGCCGGCCGGTTAAAAGATGAAGGGGTAAAAGACTTAGATGATTTAGAGGATAAAGCAAAAGAGAATGCCAAAGCAGCTGAAGAGGTAAGAGATATTATTGCTGCAACCAATCAAAGTGCAGACAAGATTGAAAAGGCCAGTCAAATGATTAAAAATATTGCTAAGCAAACAGATCTTTTGGCGCTTAATGCAGCTATTGAAGCAGCCAGAGCTGGGGAGTCCGGTAGGGGATTTGGAGTGGTAGCAGAAGAAATAAAAAAACTTGCAGAGCAATCTAATGACTTTACCGATGAAATCGCCTCAGTTGTGAAAGAACTCTCGACTCAAACCATAAGAGCAGTACAAACCATAGAGCAGGTGGTAGTTATTGCCAAGGCCCAGACTGAAAGAGTTAATCATACCCATATTAAATTTCAAGGCATTAGTACAGCCAT
>JARBTY010000209.1 GCA_029239935.1 Clostridia bacterium
CAGCGGTGCGGTTGTTGTTAATGCTTTAGCGGAGCACTTTGATTTTAAATGGAGAATCGCAGAAAATGCCCCTTATATCTCAACGATTGGTGTAGCTTTAGCGATGGTGCGGGAACAGCTGGAGAGAACGATTGTAAGCCCTACCGATGAGGATATTAAAAAAATCCGTGCAGATATTATCGAAAGAATTGTAAAGTCTGGTGCTAATGAAGAAACAGTGGATGTATCTATTGAGATAGATGCTCAAAAAAATGTCCTAAGGGCAGTGGCAACAGGAGCTACAGAACTGCGTAAAAAAGATTTGAATGCTGCAGAGTTGTCAAAGGAAGCCTTAAAAGGGATTTCGGCAGAAGCTTTAGTAACATCTCCGGAACAGGTTGAGTATATTTGCAGTACAGGCAGATGGCATCTTTTTGAAGCAAAGCTTGCTAAAAAGATGATGTTTGGACTTATTAATATAAAAAGAAAAAGTGCTTGTATCATTGACCGAGAAGGTGTTGTGCGTCTCAAAAAAGAGAAGGCTGAATATATTAAATTCCAAAAATCTAATCAAAAATCACAGTTTAATGTCTTTTTAGATGAAAATACCACGTATTCAGATGCCAATGCAACCATTCCAAAGGTTTTTCTTTTCTATAGAGAAAAAATGCTGGATTTGACGGGAATGCAGACAGCAGAGCAGCTTTATTCCATTATGGATGTTGAAACAGAGCTGATGCAGCCTGAGGAAGAGATTATTGCGATTGCTTATAAATAAATTTTAGGGATAGGGGAGGTACCCATGACTATCAGTGATGAAACCCTTGCATTATGTGAGTTATCCAATGATTTGTTGTTCCATAAAATACCCCAAGAAAGCTATAGCTATTATGTCAAAGGCGCACTAGAAGCGGGGCGGTTGGCGGCAAAAAAATATCTGGGGAAGGATATTAAAGAACTTTACAAAAAAAATAATATGACCATCACTTACTGCGAACAAGATAACATTTACTGCGGCGTGAGGTTAAGAGCTCAGGTAAGTATGGGAAAAACCGAAACAACAGTGAGTGTCTATACCAAATCCCTTGATGAATTTGCAAGTTTTAGCTCTTTTGAACAAGCGGCGCCTATTACGTATGAAATGGCCCTTGATATGCACCTTAGTCATGAGTTCTTTCATTTCTTAGAATATCAAGAGATTGGGTTTATATCAGAAAAGCTGGAGCCAGTGGAAACAATAAAGCTTCCCTTTTTTACCCGAAAAGCACATATCAATAGGTGCAGTGAAGTAGCAGCCCATGCTTTTGCTAAAGAAATGTTAGGACTTAGGCATCTGCCCAACATGTATGATTATATTTATCTGATGAATACTTCTAAAATGACGAGAGAAAACTTTGATAAAATGATAAAGGCATTTAGCTGTAAATGATAAAGCAGAATTATAAAATCAATCAGTGGTTTAGAGCACGTGAAAAATGTCATATAAAGTAAAATGATGTCGATGTCGATATATATCCCATAACAGTATATGGGGAGGAAATATATGTTTGAAAAGTTTAAAGTTAACGATATGAAATTAGGTGTCAAAATGACTTTTCCGCTTATTGCACCAATAGTAGCTTTGATTCTAATTTCAATTTTAGTGAGTAGTTATATTGGTACGCTGTCAAATAAGTTAATTGATTCATTGTATAATGAGGCGTATCAAAGTATTTCTCTGCTACTAAGTGCAGATAGGGATTTTTATCAGGCATTAGCAGACCAGATGAATATGGAAGCGATGGGTTCAGAAGAGTCATTAGACAGAATGAAGGCATCGTATGCTGAAAATGTTCAGCAGGTTTCGGAGCGCGTTGGTCAGGCTAAGGAGATTATGTCTGAGAATAAACAGCTATTTGAAACTTATGTACATCCAGAATCCAATTTGACTGCTAAACAGTTATTTGAGGGTTTTGAAAAAGATTTTAGTGAATGGAGAATGCTCATTGAACAAGAATCCCATACCTTCAAAGATAAAGATAACCTTAATAAAACTTTTGAAGCAGCAAGGGGAGCTATCAATCAATTAGAAGAGGTTATGGATATTTACAGTGATGATGTTATTAAAGAAAGTTATGTATTGGTACAAACTACTAAGCAAATCATTACAGGGGTTACAACTGTGGCAATCCTTATTTCTTTGATGCTTGGTTTTGTAGTTATTAGAAATGTTAATAAAAGGACTCAGATTGTTGTATCGTTAATCAAAAAGACAGCAGATTTTGACTTAAGGGAAGATAGCAGTTATGAGAGATATGTAGATGAAAAAGATGAATTTGGAGTGATTATCTCTGCAGAAGCCAGTGTTAGGAGGGAATTAAGAAACTTAGTTAATAAAGTTGTTCAAGAAACGCAAAAAGTAAACGAAGCTATCTGGGTAACTAATAGCAGTATGACAGAGTTAGAGGGAAATATTGAGGAAATTTCTGCGACAACACAGGAGCTTTCGGCGGGGATGGAAGAGACTGCTGCATCTGCAGACGGCATGAATGCTACATCACAAGAAATTGGGGAAGCAACGAAAAATATTACCATTAAAACGCAAGAAGGTGCTGTAGTAGTAAATAATATTCATCATAGAGCCAGTGAATTGGAAAGAAGTTTTAAAAGCTCATACAAGCATTCTATTACAACATTTTCTAATGTAAAAGAAAAACTTGAGGAAGCATTGCAAGAGTCCAAGATAGTGAGTCAAATTGATGTGTTAGCGGATACGATATTACAAATTACCTCCCAAACCAATCTTCTGGCACTTAATGCGGCAATAGAAGCTGCAAGAGCAGGAGAATCAGGAAGAGGATTTGCTGTCGTTGCAGATGAAATCAGAAAGCTCGCACAAAATTCAGAGAAAGCAGTAGCGGAAATACAAGGAGTTACAAAGATCGTAACACATTCAGTGGAGCACTTAGCGCTTAATTCCAATGAATTGCTTGAATTTATGTCTAAGGATGTTGAAGGTGATTATCAAATGATGTTACAGGCATCAGAACAGTATGGCAAAGATGCAGGAGATGTTAATCAACTTTTTGTGAACCTCAGTGAGACGACTGGGCAGCTGGCTGCAGCTATTAAAAATATGGTGCAAGCTATTAATGAAGTAACAATAGCTACCAATGAAGGCGGCGTAGGAGTCAGCAATATAGCTGAAAGAGCGAGTGAAATAGTTAATAAGGCCAATGTTGTTGTACAGAGTATTGGGACAACCCAAACGGGGGCAAACACACTCAAAGAAATGGTTTCTAAATTTTATATTTAGTAGTGGATTATCGAAAGTATAAAAAGGTCACTGAAACGTTGCAGCGACCTTTTTGCGAGGTTGGGGAGTAAACTGAGAGGGTTGTAATACTAACTTTTTTCAAGTGACAGGTCAGCATTTTCAAATTCTGATCTGCCGAGTTTTCTAATCCCATAATAAAACCATGTACCTGTCAATAAAGCTGACACTAGATCAGCAAAAGGTGCGGCATAAAACAGGCCGTTAATCCCCCAGATTTTAGGAAATATGATGATGGCAGGAATGAGAACAATCAGCTGTCTCGAAAGGGTTAAAAGCATCGATGATTTTGGCCTGCCGATAGCTTGAAAGAAGTTGGCGCAAATAATCTGGAACCCAATAATAGGTAAAAATAGAAACCATTTCAGCAATGCATCACTGCCAAAGGCAATCAGTTCAGGTTCTTGGTTAAATAAGGCGATGAGCTGTTCGGGGAATAGTATGATGGCAGCATAACCTAATACGACAATGACAGTAGATGCGGTAATAGCAAGCTTTACTGCAGTTTTAATCCGATCATATTGTTTGGCTCCAAAATTATAACTGACTATAGGCTGAAGGCCTTGATTTAAACCGATAATAGGCATTAAAAGTATCGTTTGAAGACTGTTGATAATCCCCATACTGGATATGGCAATATCACCGCCATAGAGGAACAGACTTTTATTAAGAACCATATTTAAGAGGCTGGCAGCAACCTGCATGGAAAAACCAGGAAGTCCCAAAGAAGTTATTTTGGAGACAATAGAAAATCTAAGCTTCATGTACTTGAGTTTAAGCTTATTACGGCTTTTTTTACCAAAGAAGTAGGCTACTACCCAAATAGTTGAAATAGCCTGAGCTAAAATGGTCGCAAGGGCGGCCCCGGTCATGCCCATTTTAAATACAAAAATAAATAATGGGTCTAATAAGATATTGATACCTGCTCCTAAAAACATGGTCAGCATGGCGATTTTTGGATTACCATCAGCCCTTATAAAGTTGTTTAATCCCATACTGACTACCTGAAAAATAGCTCCAAAGAATATGACACGCATATATTCGGTGGCATAAGGAAGTACAGCTTCACTGGCCCCAAATGCCGACAAGATGGGTTTTAAAAAAATCTGTCCTATAACCATAAAAGCAAAACCAGCGATAATCAAAAGAATAAAAGCATTGCCAAGGACATTTTCCGCTTTATCCTGCTGTTTTTCGCCAAGTCTTATAGAGAAGAGTGTAGCACCCCCTACACCAAATAAAATACCTATAGCTAAAAGGATAATCATAATTGGAAAACCTATTGTGATACCTGCCAAGCCGTTTGAACCCAAATCGGCGCTGTTACCAATAAAAATCCTATCAACAACATTATATAAGGCATTAACCATCATCCCTATAATTGCAGGGATAGAGAACTTAACTAAAAGTTTTGATACTTTTTCTTGACCTAATGGATTGATATTTTCCATAATATTGTCACTCCATTTCTTTTTTAAAATCAGTTTTTTCTACTTTTTCTACCATTTTTTGTAGTGTAGAGAGTAGGATATTAACCGTTTCTTCGTCCATATCTTCTGTGAGGAACTCACTCCAGCTCCAGACTTCTTTTCTTATTTCATCTTTACAAAGCAAAGCTTTATCAGAAAGATAAACTCTGTTGAAGCGCTTATCGACATCATCCTTATCACGGGTTATGTAGCCTTTTTTTTCGAGAGATTTGACAGCTCTGGCGGTGGCTGATTTGTCTATGGCCATATGAACACACAAATCTTCTTGTGTTATACCATCTTTCTTATATAAATGAAGCAAAAAAGCATATTCAGAAGAGGTGATATCAAATTCTTTTAAATGGTAGTTCATATAGATTTGAGCGTGCCTATGGAGAATGGATATGAGGCGTCCGATACTTATTTGCATAATAATAATCACTCCTTAGTTGAGATGTCAACTATTAGAGTATACATCTGTATTGTTGACTTGTCAACCAGTTAAAGATCGTAAAAAAGCTTTTGAGTTAAAGTTTGTAAAAGC
>JARBTY010000210.1 GCA_029239935.1 Clostridia bacterium
GAAGATGGCATCCGTTATATCAGAACGAGTGGGTTCAACGTGCCTTCAGATAACATTAAGGACTGTAGTTACGTGAAGTTTAAAATAGTAGGCAACGCTATTTATTATACTTTTGAGGCCTTTAACTAATTAAAGAATATTTCAGAAAATGAGGAGGTATATGATGAACAAAAAAGTAAAACTCATGCTTGCAGTAACGGTGCTCACAGTAGCAACGCTTCATGCAGCGGACAGCAGCGCAGGCACTTCGGAAGATCCTTTAGTTACTAAAAGCTACGTAGATAAAAAGATAGCAGCTTTGGGCACTGGAGGAGGCACATCTGGGGATATGACAGAACAACTAAAGCTTCAGCAAGAACTTATCGATACGCTCATAAGTCAAGTGAATGCGTTAAAGGAACAAGGGAATACTTATCATGTAGTAACCGTTCCAGAAGGCAAGATCATAGTAGGAGGACAGGGATCAGAAATGATTATCCGGGCAGGTGAAGGCAAGGTCATAGCCTCAGCGGCAGGCGGACTTCAGGACATGACATCTGGAGTAGATATCGAAGCTGATAGCATGGCACCTAAATACCACCTGCTGATTATACCAAGAGAAGACGGAAGAGGCCTCTTTGCAGCTAAAACCCTTACAGTCATGGTAAGAGGCGGATACACTGTGCAATAAATACGATAATTATGGCATCACAAAAGATGGAGGACAATATGAAAACACAGATGAAGATGATGGTAACGGCAGTAACCATTCTTTCGCTAATAGCCTGCCTAGTTGTAGGTGTGTTTAGAATCAATGAAGAAAGCAAGTATAAAAATGTACAAATAGCAGTCAGATACACAGACATTCTCAATATTGCAGAACAGACACAGACCAGCATAGAGGAGGTTCTTAAGGAATACAAAGAGATGGGTGCAACCACCTTATTTGTAAGAGAAAACTCAGTACTTCCCGCTATCAGAGGAGAACTGTCTAATTATAAGGAGCAAGGAGAGGTCACTGTATTTGAAGGTTACCTCATCAAGGCTTTTTATCATGATATTATAGGAATAAAACCGCAATTTAATTATATTGTAGCTTCCAATCAAGAGATATCAGACACCATATACAAAAACTTATCCCTTAAAGGCGTACCTGTTAAAAAATTCATTTCAGAAAACATGTACTTTATAGAAATGGGTGATTTTTCAAATGCTCTTTCCAGTATAGGGGTAGGGTTTAATGAAGAAGACTTAAAAATAGCTGGGGAATTAGGCTATATTATTTCGCCGCAGGTTCGAAGCTGGGCAGAACCCAGTGATGAATCTATCAACTATTTGATAGAAACGTTAGATGAAATAGAACCTTTAGGGGCTGTCTATTTTTCAGATGCAGATATTCCAGGGGCAAGCTCTGATAAGCTTATTGAGTTCATCGGAGGGCACCAGCTAGGTTTTGTAGAATTCTTCTCTAATAAACAAAAAGGTTTTGAGACTTTAGCTAGAAAATCAAGTGATTTAGGCAAAGATTTCAAAGTGATGAGGCTTCATACCCTTACGGATGAAGAAGTCAGAAAATATGGACCACAGGAGACATTAGACCGCTACGGACTTGGGCTTAAAGAAAGAAATCTAAGAACCTTTCTCTTTAAGATGCCTAACACAATGAATTTGAAAAAAGATATTCATGATTTTAATGTAAATATTCAAAACTTCAAGCAACTGGCACAAAACCACGGATATGTTATAACAGGAGAGACACAAAACTATAACCTTATGGCAGGAAACTATGTCTTGTCTGTATTAGCGGGCATAGGGGCTATTATGATGTTTATTTTAATCATGGATTTAATAGGGTTAACAAAATTAGGTTATATATTGGGCATAATAGGTGTCATTGGTTATGCAGGGCTTTTAAAGCTGTCACCTAATATGGCACTAAAGCTGATGGCTTTATTTGGAGCTGTGGTATTTCCAACTTATGCAGTGAGTTCTACTTTAAAAGATGTACCACGGAGTTTAAAAGAAACATTAGCAGCGTTCCTAAAAATCTGTATCATTTCTTTTGGCGGCGCACTGACTATTATAGGAACCATCTCAAGGACCAGTTTTGGGCTGACAATAGACGTATTTGCAGGGGTTAAGCTCGCTCATATTGCACCGATAGCACTGATAATAGCTATTATTTTATATAGAAGACATGGCTTAGATCTTAAATATTATAAAGAACTTTTAACAAGCAAAGTAACTTATCTGGCTATAGGCGTTCTTGCAATAGTAGGTATTGCACTGCTCATTTATACGATGAGGACAGGTAACAGCGGTACGGTATCAGCGTTAGAACTTCAATTTAGACAAATACTAGATAATATACTAGGAGTAAGGCCAAGAACAAAAGAATTTTTGATAGGTTATCCTATACTTGTGCCATTACTTTATTATGGATACAGAGAAAGGTATCTGCCGTTGGTTATCTTTGGTACAATAGGCTGCGTTTCACTGGTTAATACCTATGCCCATATTCATACACCTATTATGGTGTCACTTATTAGAAGTGGATATGGCATGGTAATAGGTTTTGCAATAGGCGTCATGATTATTGGGGCTATCAAACTAATGGCTAGGGTGATAAAAAAATGGGAAACACAAGTAAAATAGTTATATCAGGCTATTATGGATTTGATAACATAGGTGATGAGGCAGTACTGCAGAGTATGTTAGTCACATTAAGGGCGTATATACCAGAGGTAAAAATTACAGTTCTTTCAAATAATCCCCAAAAAACTAGGAGCTTATATCAAGTAGAAGCTATCAATAGATGGCACATCAGAGAAGTGGCTAAGGCGCTCAAAGAAAGTGATATGCTTATAAGTGGTGGTGGAAGCTTACTTCAAGATGTAACAAGCGGCAAAACGATTCCCTACTATTTGGGAATCGTAAAAATTGCACAATGGTATAACAAGAAGGTTGTTTTTTATTCTCAAGGCATAGGGCCTGTAAATAAAGGTTATAATAGATGGCTTATTAAACATATTGTCAATAAAATAGATGGTATTTTTGTAAGAGACAGCCACTCTAGAGATGTGCTTAAACAAATAGGCGTGAGAAAACCCATCACAATATCGGCAGATCCGGTATTAGGCATAAAACCTCATCGAGATGTATATAAATATATTAAGGACTTGTTCGGTAAGGAAAGGGCAGTAGGGGTTTATATCAGGCCATGGCAAAATGAGGAAAACTTATTAAATAGTTTAGAGAAAGCATTAAAATATGTTTTAAATGAAGGCTATAAGGTGTATCTCATACCAATGTATTATATACAAGACAGAGAGATAGCCTATAAACTGAAATCAAGGCTAGGGGAGAATGCAATACTTGTAGATAGTATGCTGACACTAGACGAGGTGACCGCGTATACAGCATGTTTTGACTTTATAATAGGCATGAGGCTGCACAGCCTCATCATGGCAGCGGCGGCAAAGGTACCGATGATAGGCCTATCTTATGACCCAAAAGTAACAGATTTTTTGAAGGATATAGAAATTCCGTATTGTATAGATGTAGAAAACATTGGTGCAAATGAACTTATTCATATGCTAAGGAGTTTAATAGAAAATCAAAATACACAAAGAGAACATTTAAGTGCTGTCTATGAAAGACAAGCTGCAAAGCTAGCTTTGCCCGCTCAGTATATCAAAGAACAGTTACTGTAGGAGGATACGATGAAAGTAGATATTTTAGGGGTAACCATTGATAATGTGACAATGGGTCAAGCCGCTCAGCTAATTGATAAATTTACAGCCTCTTCTAAATGCCATACAGTGTTTACACCCAATCCAGAAATTATTATGCTGGCTAAAAAAAATGAAAGATTATTCTCTATCTTAAATGATGCCAGTTTAGTTGTTCCAGATGGTATTGGAGTTGTTATTGCGTCCAAAATCATTAAGGGAGAGTCTTTAAAAGAAAGAGTTGCTGGTTATGATTTGGTGCAGCACACGATGAAAGAGGCCGTTCAAAAAGGGTACAAATATTACTTTCTTGGCAGTAAACCAGGCGTTGCCGAGTTAGCCGCAAAAAATATGAGGGAAATGCATCCAGGCATACAAATCGTTGGCGTACGGGATGGTTATTTTAAAAAAGAAGATACTTCAGATATTATCGAAGCGATTAATCAGTCGGGGGCTAATATCTTATTAGTAGCTTTAGGGGCGCCCAAACAAGAAATTTGGATTGATGAAAACAAACATTTGCTAAAAAATATACGAGTAGCAGTAGGCGTAGGAGGAAGTCTGGATGTGATGGCAGGGACAGCTAAAAGAGCACCGGAGGCTTTTCAAAAACTAGGATTAGAGTGGTTCTACAGACTGCTCAAAGAGCCCACCCGCATTGGGAGAATGCTGGTGCTGCCACAATTTTTAGCCGTAGCCTGCTTCTACAATAAGCCGAGAAAATAGTCAAAAATTAAAATAAAATTTATCCATATTGACCTGAAACCGTTTTTATGTCAATTAATTACTAAATTATAATACAAATTCAATGTAAATTTAACTGTAAAAGTACATTTTTATAGCGACTGGACAGTACTTTATTTTGCTTTAGGACTATTAGCTAAATTGAATTCTTGGTTTTTATAAAAATAGCCAGTAGTTATTTTAACTTCAAATATAGTATAGTTAAGTAAGTCCAAGGAGATATTAATTTATCCAAAATAAGGGGGAAAAATCTTATGGCAGGTTTAAAATTAAAGAATATTGAAAAGCGTTATCCAAATGGATTCGTAGCAGTTAAGGACTTCAATTTAGACATTGAAGACAAAGAATTTATTATATTCGTAGGACCATCTGGATGTGGTAAATCTACTACATTACGTATGATTGCTGGACTTGAGGAAATATCAAGCGGTGAACTATGGATAGGCGATAAGCTTTGTAATGATGTAGCACCTAAAGACCGTGATATTGCGATGGTGTTCCAAAACTATGCACTCTATCCACATATGTCAGTGTATGACAATATGGCATTTGGATTAAAGCTTCGTAAAACGCCAAAAGATGAAATCGACCGTCGTGTTCGTGAAGCAGCAAAAATCCTTGATATTGATCAATGCTTAGATCGTAAGCCTAAAGCACTTTCAGGAGGACAAAGACAACGTGTTGCTATGGGTCGTGCTATGGTTCGTGAACCAAAAGTATTCTTGCTAGATGAGCCTTTATCAAATCTAGATGCAAAGCTTCGTGTGCAAATGAGAACTGAAATCTCTAAAATGCACCATAGATTACAAACAACATTTATCTACGTTACCCATGACCAAGTAGA
>JARBTY010000211.1 GCA_029239935.1 Clostridia bacterium
ACCTAAGAAATGGATGATGATAGCTCCTGGTGCTGATTGTTTAACAGAACCTTTTGCAAATACCCAATAAGCAATCAAAATACCAAGTCCTGGCCCTGGATTTGTTTCTAATAAGAAAAAGATACTTTTTCCAACTGATGCCGCCTGTTCAATACCCAGAGGACTAAGAACCCCGTGGTTGATGGCATTGTTTAAGAATAAAATCTTAGCTGGTTCAATAAAAACAGATGCTATTGGCAGCAGACCTGCACTTACAATAGCCTGTACCCCTTGCCCTAATCCATTGCTTAAAAATTCTACAACAGGTCCTATACCTACATAAGCACCTAATGCTAAAAACATTCCTAGAATTCCCGCTGAGAAGTTGTTCACTAACATCTCAAAACCTGCTGGGATCTTACCTTCTACAAGCTGATCAAATTTTTTGATCACATAACCTGATAAAGGTCCCATAATCATGGCTCCGATAAACATTGGGATACCAGTTCCTACAATAACTCCCATTGTGCCTATGGCCCCAAGTACGCCTCCTCTAACATTTGCTATCATCTTTCCGCCTGTATAACCGATTAATAAAGGTAATAAGTACGTAATCATTGGGCCAACAAGTGCTGCTAATTTTTCATTTGGAATCCAGCCTGTTGGAATAAAAAGAGCTGTTATAAGACCCCAGGCAATAAATGCACCAATATTTGGCATTACCATACCACTTAAAACTCTTCCAAATTTCTGAATACCCCCGTGTAATCTTTCCTTTTCCATAAATACCCTCCTCATCATTCTTTAAATAGAATCATTAATAATTGCTGAATAATTGCATATTTATCTTGTCAGCATAGCCTTATGCTGGATAAAATGATCTAAAATCGTACTAACTCCCATATAAATATCTTCCTGTGTCCCTTGTTTAAGGGTGACAGAAAAATCACTGGTAATAATTTTTCTGGTAATCTCACTGAGTACTTCCAGTGCATGACTGGTAATATTAAGTGGTGCCACCATGACAATGATTGTATTAATATTCGAAAGTTCGCCTCTTGTATTTTTAATGATGATAACCCCTTTGGTTCTAACCACTTTAACATAAAGCTCATTGACTGCATTAGATCTACAATGTAAAAGCATCATACCCTTTTTACCTAAAATAGTGGAGCCTTTTTCTTCTCTATCCTTGAATGCATTACTAAGCTCACTTCTTGAGGACTCTGTCTTTGCAATAGATGAGCTAACAAACTGAATGAGTTCATCTACATTTTGCAGTTCAATTTTTTCTTCAAAAGAAAAATTATCAATCACTTGTAAAATCAGATCACTATATAGCTTGAGAACTTTTAGTTTTTCTCTAAAATGTATGGTCTGAACTTTTTTACTTGGAGCATTTTCTGGTAATATATTTTCTAGGGCTTCTTTAATTCTCTTTTTGTCTTGCTCTCCTAGAATCGTGTTAACTATTACCATAGGTAGTGTCAAGTAAGGTATCGGTACTGTAGTAACCAATAAATCGATATCTTCTTCTGCAAGTTTTAGTGCATCCATATCAATGGTAGAAACAACATCTACAATCTGAATATTAGGAAATGCTTTTTCTATCTCTGTGACTAATAATTGAGAAGCACCAATACCATTGGTACAAGCTACAACCGCCCTATAGGTCTTTCTCACATTACGTCTTTCATTTTTGATTGCTGCACCAATATGTGTTGCCAAATAAGCTATCTCGTCTTCCGGTACACTGATTTTTTCTCTTTCTTCAATAACAAGTGCACATTTCCTCGTGGCTTCAAAAAGGCTGGGATACATCTCTTTAATGTCCTCGAGCAAAGGATTCATAATGTCGAGCCGCATTTTCATCCTATAAATAGCTGGTCTTAGATGTCTTACAAGTCCTATTAAAAGCTTCTCATTGTCCTCTAAATAAATCCCTGTTTCTTTTTCTGCAACATAAATAATTTCTTTGGCCAGTTTAATGGTTCTATAATCCTCTGTCATAGAAATCTTATGGTAGGAAGAAGTCTCTCTTAACTTTGCCCCTTTTATATGAACCACCAGATACTGTATTTCTTCTTCTGGAAGTTCCACCATAAAATGGGGTGTCTGTGTATTAAGCCATTCTTTAACCAAAATAAAAATCTTTTCGTTTTTAGTCTTGGATTCATAACACACTGATTTTGATATAAAGATTCCTTGCCGACATCTTTGCAAAGTTACGCTAAATCTGATAATTAAAGCTACCAATGAATTATCAGCTATTTGATAACCCATTTGTTCTTCGATATAAGCTAACATCTTTTTACCTAACTGCAAGGTGCTTATATCTATAAAATCTAGGATGATCTGGTTGATTTTGTTTTGAATCAGACCGATATTAACCGGACTTTTTTCCTTGTTGATAATGAGATTAATAAGATCTGCCTCGTGAAATTGTTCATAGATAAGAGAAATAATAGCACTTCTAACAGACATCTCGCTGCCTTCAATGTAAATACCTAGTCCTGGTTTGCGTGTAATGACCAAGCTGTATTTTTCTAACCACGCTTCAAGCTTATCGAGGTCTGAACTAATCGTCCCTTCGGTGACATCAAATAATCTTGTTAAAGTGTAAAGCTTAGTTAGTTCAAAGGTCTTAAGAAGCTCAGCTTTTAGCATAACCAGACGCTGTTCTGGTGAGTAAATAAAATCTGCCTTTTCCTCCACAAGAGAGGCCTTTAGAGCTTCCCTTTCGGGATTCTCCAGCTGTATTCTGATACCTGTACCCTTTTTCTTTTCGAGCAATATTCCTTTTTCATTTAACCAGTTCTCCACTAATATCAGTTCACGGATAACTGTTCTTGAACTGATATTAGTTTGTTCGGCTATGAATTGAACCGTTATATAATGGGGTTCATCCAATAAAAGGTATATCATTCTTTTGATTCTTGAAGTTAACTTCATTTTCAACAACCTCTCTTTGTTGAACAACTGTTGTACTTAAAGTATAGGCCTTTACCCCTCTCATAGTAAAGATAAAGAAAAAGAGTTATGGCAATTTCAACAAGTGACACAATTACAAATCCCTTAAACTTAGGAATTAGAGCCTGTCTTCTCCATTATTATATACAGCTTAAATTTATTCATACCAAAAAAACTTTAGTCTGAAGCATTCTGCCCTTCTTCAAGACTAAAGCATTTAATGAATAAACTATTGGACTATTTCTTTTCTTAATTTTTGTGCAATCTGTTTATCTCTGGATTCTATTGCTTTCATATAGTGCTCGATGTCTTTAAAAGTACCCATGCTTTCATTAAATAAAATGATTTCGAGGTTTTTTCTGATTTGATTTACAGCCTCCAGGTGTTTGCTTGGACAGACATGATGCATGATGAATTTCAAGGTCATTGCTAAGCCTTTTATGACTTCATTTTTATCATATTTTTTGCCAGGACTTCTTTGGAATCTTGTAAAATCCCTTGTTTGAATGTCTCCTCTATCCTGCTCAATATGCGCAATTAGAAGTCTTGTATACCCAACAATACAATGACCTTTTTGACAGACCCCGCAGTGACCTTGTCCTAAGCATATGTGATTGACTTGCTCTTTCATCTGATTAGAGAACCTGTGAAGTTCCTTGGCCGTTTGTCTAAGTGCCGATAGTTTCCCTTGCCTTCTCATTTCAAAAGTAGGCATTAATATAAACAGTACTGCTCCGCTTAACACCATAATAAAAGCCCCTATATTTAAACCCGTGATATACACTTTTGGTAAAGACGTATAAAGCTTTGTCACACCAAAAAACATAAATATAGAAGCTGATACCATTTTAATCGCAAACTCTGGTATCTTATCCCCCAGTTTACTGCCTACCCAAATGCCTAAGCCTCCTGTAATCACCATCCCTGATACTGTTCCCATCAGTATGATAAAAGGAAACTGTGCATCAGCCGCCAGCATAATGGTTGTAAGCTGTGTTTTATCTCCTAATTCTCCAATAAAGAACGCTAATGCCACAGTAATAACGGCCCCGTAGCCTGCTTTTGTTGTTTCTTCCCCTTCTTCTTCCTCTACCCTTAGGGTCCATAACGCAAAAAGGATAAAGGATATACCCGCAATAATCTGTATGCTTTGAATAGGAATCAAGGTAGATAAGTACGCTCCCAAGATGACCGCTAAGCCGTGGTTCAGCACACATCCTATAAATATACCTATAAGTACCTTTTTAACTTTAAACTTGGTGGCAAAGGCTATTGCCAAAATCTGTGTCTTGTCCCCCATTTCTGCCATAAAAATCAAAAATAAGGCTCTAATAAATTCTTCTAACATGTCATATCCTCCATTGGTATTAAAATAAAAAAAGGAGCGACTCTTAGACCAATATACCCCCTTAGGCATATTAATCTAAAAGTCTCGCTCCTTTAAATTTAACTTTAAAGTAAATAGAACCAGGACGCATCCATTCTGTTGACTCTATTTATGTATTATCATAGCTACTCCCTTTTAGAAAACCATACAACTACTCTAATATAGCATATCTTTTTTCAGTTATCAATATGTATGTTTGAAATCTAAATAACCTAACTAGTCTATTAATCCCCTCACTTTTACAAAACTTCTGCATATTATAATAGAGGTTAGTCATTTAATGCAGTCATATGTCCCAATACAAGAAAGGATGGACGCCTTGAATAAACACATCATTATCCGTATGGAACTTAATTTTTCTCCTCCTGCTAGGTTAATCAATTTTTTACAGCAGTCTCCCGCTGGCAATGCTTTTTATGAAGGTTATGAAAGTGATGTGGCATCACTAGAACCCCTCTTCAACCTACTCAGATATTTTATTTTGCCCAATCTTTTGAATCAGACGCATCAAAATTACACCTGTTTTATCCAGTATAACTGGGACATACATCCTTTTCTTCTCAAGTTTTTTGAAAGCTTTGGAAGACCCCCTGCGCATATCAGGTTTATAGCCAGCCGCGGCGGCGGTATGAAAGGCGCTCTTAAAAATTACATCGATACCGGTTCTTTTGATGAAGAAGATTCTCTGATGTTTGTTAAGTGGGAGCCTCATTTTGTGTATGGCCTAAACCTTATAGACTACTTACAGCATTTTGAAACCCCTGATAGCACAAAAGTTATTCTTTTTGATAATGGTTATCTTTATAATGGCACAACCCATCAAATAGTGAAACAAACCCTTCCCATTTTTAACGGTATGGTCTATCTCTGTACCCCAAAGGAACATAAAAGGTATTTCAGAGTTTATGAACAGTTTTTT
>JARBTY010000212.1 GCA_029239935.1 Clostridia bacterium
GTCTAATGGTGGTTGTAATTCTTGCTGGAACACGGGAAAACTTTTACGATGAGTTAAAGCGCTATATGAAATAAATATCACTTTAGCTCCTATGAGACACTTCTTTACGATGGAACAATTTAGTGTCAACTATTGGACACAAATGTTTGTTGGAAAGCGAGGATTACCAAAAAAATAAGCCCTAAATTGATTTTCATTTATCAATTTAGAGCTTTATTTTTGTTTAAAATCAAACGTGCTTCAAACAGCGTAGACTATGCTAATGCATCTTCTGCAACTTTATATTTTGGATCTTCTACAATATTAACTTGTACTATTGCCCCTGCATTTTTTATAAGCTCATAACAATCCTTACCCAAGTTAGAAAATTCCGAATAGCATTCACGTAGTCTTCACTTAATTTAGAGTTTAGTTTTGTTTTTAATAAATTCATCATGCCCCATGTCTGTAATGACAGCAGGTATGATAGGTATATCAAGAATTTTTGCAGCAAAATACCTCGCCGCCCCTGTAACAAGGCTATACTTACCTTGACCTATAGGTCTAATAGCTATAGGCGTTGTCATTTTGCCCGACTCTGAATACTTCTTGAGATTAATTCTAAATAGGAAGTTTTGAACATTGAGATGCACGTCTTCTGTCAAAATAATCGATTTAAGTTCTACCTTGGTCACTTCCTCTGGGCTATACCATACTAGATCTTTGATAAATTCCTCATCTTTACTTTCAGGGCCTACTACCGTATCATAGGAAACCGGTACAGCATCCATGCCCAAATCCTTGCACAGCAGATAGTTCTCGTAACCAGAAACAATGGTCATCGTTTCCTCATTAACTACGATAGAGCGCCAAAGGGCATTATGCTGCTTATAAAAATTAAAAGCTTTGTTTTCTAGTTTGGATGAAATCTCTTGCTTTTCATTTACTGTAATGTCTGATAGGGCAACGATATCATCCGTATCCTCAGGGATTTTTTCTAAAAATACATTCCCGTCTGCCGCTTCAACATCTTTCTTAAGACCATTCATAACCTTTATACTTGAGCAGAAGACAGACATAAATGGAATCTTTTTGCTGCTAAGGCTAGCTTTTGGTATACCTTCAATCACATAATAGGTTGTTTCTATAATCTCACTGGCTACAGATTCCCATAGCTGTTTTTTCACCCTTACCCTTACTAAGGATTCAAACGTCTCTTGATTATTTTCTCCTTTTTTAGGCTGCATTGTTTTAAAGATAATCGCCATATCTCCTTCTGGAAGCATTTGCGGCATACGATGTGCAAATCCTGTAATCTTCATACTTGCATTAGACATATTAAGCTCCTTTAGGTTTTTTGTGCAATCAATTCTGTCCATTGGCTGTTCTAATGTCATTGTAGTGATTCTACTTATACTTTACTATAGACCCATTCATTCTTCAACAGCTACTTAAGCCTATGTTAAATAATCCCTAGATACAGGCACAATCCTATGGTTTTTTCATAAACTATAATGAACTTCCAAAAAATTGGAAATATTAGATTCTATTATTTTATCTTTAATTAGATTGAAAGGAGTGTCTTTATAATGATTAACTCTAGACAGCCCTTGCATACTACAAACCCCAGAAATACCAGGGCTTACAACACTATGCAGATGTCCTCTGAGATGTTAGACCTTGAAAGCATGCCGCTTGCTATGGCTTATGTACGCTGGCAGCGCTGGAATAACGTCTATGATTTAGATAGAGCTTTACAAGTTGGTACTATTTTCCCCGAACTAGATTTGCCTTTCTTAGGAATGAGAGGTGGTAAGTCATGATGCGTAATGACCGTGAAGAACTCTTAATGTATATTACAACTACAAGTTTTGCTGTAGATGATGTTAACCTTTATCTTGATACACATCCTACGGATCAGGCCGCTCTCGAATATTATCAAAAATGCAATGAACTTAGGAAACAAGCTGTTAAGCAGTATACCGATTACTTTGGTCCTTTAACTGCTAATAATGTTAATGTAACAAATGTATGGACTTGGATAGATGAACCATGGCCATGGGAAATGGGGAGATAGATTATGTGGAATTATGAAAAAAGACTACAATACCCTGTAAAAATCAAAAACACCGACCCTAAACTTGCACAGATTATCATCAGCCAATTTGGCGGCCCAGACGGTGAACTAGCTGCTTCTATGCGCTACTTATCTCAAAGGTATACGATGCCTTATAAAGAAGTCACAGGTATTCTGACAGATATAGGTACTGAAGAACTGGCCCATATGGAAATCGTAAGTTCTATCATTTATCAGCTGACTAAAAACTTAACTATCGAACAGATTGAAGCCTCTGGCTTTGGCCCTTATTATGTGGATCATACTTTGGCACTATGGCCTCAAGCTGCCTCCGGAACACCTTTTACTGCAACCTTCTTCCAGTCAAAAGGAGACCCTATTACAGATTTGCATGAAGACCTAGCTGCAGAACAAAAAGCCAGAACGACTTATGATAATATTCTCCGCCTTATTAAAGATCCCGATATCGCTGACCCTATCAGATTCTTACGGGCCCGAGAGATTGTTCATTACCAACGATTTGGTGAAAGCCTTCGTATTGTGCAGGATAAATTAGACTCCAAAAACTTCTATGCCTTTAACCCTGAATTTGACAGATAACCTTTTCATTATAGCACTCTAAGATATTACGTTTGCTAACACTGCCAGAAAATGTTAGAATAAGTGATAAAAGCAAGAGGGAATACTACCCTGGTATCCAAAGGAGAAATAAGAAATGATAGAATTAGGAAAAATTCAAACACTAAAGGTCATAAGAAACAGTGATTTCGGCGTTTATCTAAATTCAGAGACTGACAGTGCAGATGGTGATGTTTTATTGCCTAAAGGCCAAGTACCACCAGCAACCGAGATAGGCGATGAAATTGAAGTTTTTGTCTATAGAGATTCTGAAGACCGGCTCATTGCTACCGTCAAACACCCCAAAGTAACCCTTGGCAGTCTGGCTGTTCTAAAAGTTGTAGAACTAACCAATATTGGCGCCTTTTTAGATTGGGGTTTAGAAAAAGATTTGTTTCTGCCTTTCAAACAACAAGTTGGTGAAGTTGTAAAAGACAAAAGCTATTTAATCGCGGTCTATAAAGATAAGAGTGACAGGCTTTGTGCAACGATGAAAGTCTACGATTTTCTTAGCTGTGAATCCCCCTATACAGAGAATAACAAAACCCAAGGCATCATCTATCGCATCACCGAAGAGTACGGTGCTTTTGTAGCGATAGACAATAAGTACCATGGCCTCATTCCTCACAAAGAGATCTATGGTCAATACAAGACCGGAGACACTGTAGAAGTGAGAGTAAAAAAGGTCAGACCGGACGGCAAACTAGAACTAAGCCTCAGGAAACAAGCATTTTATCAGATGGAAGACGATGCACAAAAAATCATGAATAAGCTTAAATCTGAAGACGGCAAACTTCTGCTCAATGATAAAAGCTCCCCCGATCAGATTAAAAGAGAATTAAATATGAGTAAAGCGTCCTTCAAAAGAGCTATCGGAAGGCTGCTTAAAGAAGGCGCTGTCAAAATAACAGATGAAGGTATTCAAATCGCTTGGAAAATGGATTAAAAATCAAAGAAGGTCATGGTTAACAGTACTCCCCTGTTAGCTATGACCTTTTCTAATACATTATTTTCCTATTTCATTGTATATTAGTTTAAAATTTTGGATAGGACTTAGACATCAATAATAAATACCTTAGGAGGTTATGATGTCCAGTCAGTCCTATTATGAAGCATTATCCAAGCCTTTTGTTTTTAATAATGAACTTTTGTACCGCACACTTCGAGCTATCAGTCCTACTTTTGCTCAAGGGGAGTGCCTTTTATCTGCTTTGCCCTCCTCTTTTAAGCGTAAGATGAAATCCAAGCATTTTTGTCCTGGTATCTTTTATATGCTTGCCACGTCTATGACCTGCAGTGTGCTTGTGGACGGAACACTTTTGAACGATGATTATGAAAATCTCTCTGAATACCTTCAGGAAGTTTTGGTACACTTCGGAACCAGCCTTATTGCCCAGCATGCTAAACCTCGTAAAATTTTGGTAGATAAGCCTTATACCTATAATCTTTTAGTCGACTTCTGCAAAAAATGCGAAATCGAACTCGTGCTTGTGAAAGAGCTTAACTCTGCTTATCATTTTGTATCTGTTGCACTTTTTGAAGAAGGTGCCAGTGACGCACTGGTAGATACCATGGATAATCACCGAATGGCCGTTGATGATTATTTCAAAACACCAGAAGAGTTTTCAGCCATCTATTATCCTCGTTTTATGAAAAGTGAGTATGCCAAAGGCTTTTCTAAAAAGCAGCTGACAGATTTCCGTCCTTATATTGAGCTTTTTTCTAAAAAGTTATGGGACGAGGCTAAAGAAAGTCCTTATGATTGGTCGTTAGATAGTGTGAAAAAAATAGCTGTCCTGATCCTTCATGATGATCTTGGCCTCCGATTAAATGACACGCAAAACTTTTTACAAATATTAAGCAGCTTTTTAAAATTTTTAGATATTGCTTTCAGGCATCATATTGCCGATGAGCTTTTACCAGCTGTTCATGCACTTATTTCTTTGTAACTGCTCTCATAATCTCTAAAATTCATTATTGCTTGAGTAAATCTTTTTTGGTTAAACCATTGGCTTTTGCCTGCAACTTCCACATAATATGGGCACATAGCTTAAAAGCGAACCTTGGGAAATTAGGTGAAATAAACAGATTGCCTCCACTAGTACGGTTCAACATGTTTTTGACTAAAGCCTCTAATGCTCTGCCTAAATTTTTCTTTGGACCATGCCCTATGGGTACACTTTGTAGTGACCCAAGCATCTCACCCGCTCCAACGCCTACTCCCTGCCCCCAAACAAGTTCCGCTTTTTTACACCAGGTTTCTATCATCTGTAATGACAGGCCTGTTTGCTCACCTTCATAAAACCCACAGTTTACCACTGCATAGACAGTAATAGTTTTTTTTCCCTTAGATTGGAAAAACACCTCCATCTTTTTTAGAAAATGCAGCATATGAGAGGGTATTCCATCTACATATACTGGAAATGCCACTACCAATACGTCGCAGCTGTAAATGGATTCAAGTGCCTCTTGAGAGTGTAAACATTGATTGACATGAAAAACTTCCGTTTCATAATCATTTGTTATCAGTTTCTTAAGTTCCGCCAATAAATATTCTGAATTGCTGCCTTTTGCTTTAGG
>JARBTY010000213.1 GCA_029239935.1 Clostridia bacterium
ATAATACCTACTAGGGTGACAATAATAGCGATGCTAAGGGTTATTCGGTTTGTTATTTGATTGCGTAAGCGTTTTTGTTTGACCATATATATCTCTCCTATTAAATAGTATTTTGATTAATGTGTTTTTTAAATTTTAAGATGAACCGATTGTATCATTATATAAGTAAGAAATGGAGTATATATAAAGAAAGTTAAGTGAAATGAAATGTTTAAGATATTTTTCTTAATTCAAACACAAATGATGCCCTCACCTTATGTTAAGAAGAGGACATTATGAGAGGGGTCATTTTCTAAGTAGCAAATAGATAAAATACGGTGCACCTATCAGTGCGGCCATGATACCGGCTGGAATGCCAGCAGATGCTGTTAAAGTACGGCCTAGAGTATCGGCGAAGAGCAGTAACCACCCCCCTATCAAAATAGCAATAGGAATAAATAGCTGATTTCTAGGACCAATAAGTGTTTTAGCCAGATGTGGTGCCATAAGGCCAATAAATGTAATGCCCCCTGTGACGGAGACCGCAGAAGCAGCCAAGGCGACAGCAGTTATCAGTAGTATAATCCGTTCCTTTTGAATAGATACCCCAAGTCCGATAGCTGCAGGTTCACTGAGGCCAAGGAGATTGAGGCGGCTGGCCTTATACAGCGTAAAGGGAATGAGGATGACTAGCCAAGGGAGAATAGCCCAGATAAAAGGCCAGTCAGCACCCCATATACTTCCTGCTAACCATTTAGCAATAAAATCTACTTTTTCCCGTTCAGCAGATGAAATAAGTACAATCATGATACCAGAAAGCGCAGTTGAAAAACCTATCCCAATAAGGACTAATCTATTAGGCTGCACGCCTTCATTCTTTTTATAAGAAAATGCATATATAATGCCGGCTGTTAAAAAGGCTCCAATAAAAGCAACCAGCGGGAGCAGATAGGTAAAGGCACCTGCTTTTATGGGGAAAAATAAAAATAAAACGGCAATAGCTACCCCAGCGCCGGAGTTAATACCGATAATACCAGGATCAGCCAAATCATTACCGGTAACACCTTGCAAAATTGCACCCGATAAAGCAAGGGCCATACCTGCAAGAAGGGTAATGATAATACGGGGCAGTCTCACAGAAAACAAAACAAACTCTTCTTTAAAGGTTCCCTCCCCAAGAAGGGTAGGAAGGAGCCTGTCATAGGACAATGAAGAGTAGCCAAGCCCCATGCTGATAATGATTGTTGCGATGATAAGCAGCGTAAGACTGCCTAAAATAATCCGTTGTTTTTTTATCAGGGATGGATGAATCATAATAGGTTTTTACCTCCTTTAAGTACGATTAAAAGGAAGAACGGTAGGCCTACCATGGCGATGATAGCAACTAGGGGTGTTTCGTAAGGTGCATTGAGTGTACGGGCAATTGTGTCAGCAAAGAGCATAAAAGTACCGCCGCAAATGGCTGACATAGGGATGATGAAGCGGTAATCCGTTCCGGTCATGGTGCGTACCACATGGGGGACGATAAGCCCGATAAAGGCCATATTGCCCACAAGAGCAACAGAAGCACCAGCAAGAAGGATAATGACCACAAACAACAAGGCCTTTATGTGAGTGGTTTTTTGACCAAGCCCCACAGCCACCTCATCACTTAAACTAAGTATTGTAAGCTGCCTGGCAAGTATAAGAGAGACTGCAATACCCACTAAAATGAAAGGTACAATGACTTCCAGCTGGCGCCATGAAGTACCGATAATACCACCAGCCGTCCACATAGAAATGTCCTTTGAAAGCTTAAAATAAATGCCAATGCCCTCAGCAAGGGCTGTCAAAAAAGCAGAAATAGCTGCGCCAGCCAAGATAATACGAAAAGGAGAAAAACCTCCTCTTTTTAAACTGCCAATACCAAAGACCAAAGCGGCTCCTGCTGCGGCCCCAATAAAGCAGGCAATCATGATACCAAAGTAATTGATAGAAGGCATAAAGGCAAGGGTTACAGCTAAGGCTGCATTGGACCCAGAAGTTAGTCCTAACAGACCGGGGTCAGCAAGGGGGTTGCGGGTCATACCCTGCATGATCGCGCCAGATACCCCAAGTGCAGCCCCAACAAAAATAGCAGCCAGTTCTCTTGGAAGACGAAATTCTTGGATGATAGAAATATTTTTCCCAGAGGCATCAGAAGTAAGAGCCAGCCAAACATCACCTATCGTAATGTCAGCAGCTCCAAAGGCCATTGAGACCACAAACATGCCGATAAATATAATGAGAGCTGCAATGAATTTAAAGATGAAAGGGATGGAATGTTGATTTTTTAGTGTCATATTAGTTTCCTAAAAAAACCTCTTCAAAAAAGGCTAATTGGTCTTCTAAAGTAATAGGGTCACTGAAAGAAGCAGATCTAGCATCAAGTTCAAATACGCGATTATTCTTAACGGCAGGAATATTCTTGTAGGTTTCAGTTTCCTCGAATGAATGGTCAGCGTCTGGGTGTTTGCTGAAAATCACATAATCTCCGGCAAAGTCAGGGAGTACTTCGGCTGAAATCGCATAATACCCGGCTTCAAGAGCTGATTCTTTTACTTTTTCAGGCATTTCAAGCTGCATTGCCTGATAGAGAAGTTCAGTGCCGCGGGCCCAGTTATCGCCAAATACATAAAGCTGTTTTTCAAAGCTTTCAATGACAGATACCGTAGCATCTTCACCTATTTTAGCTCTGATTTTTTCGCCTGTACTTTCAGCACGTTTTTTAAAATCATTTACCCAGTCAAGGGCTTCTTGTTCTTTATTAACAAGCTTACCAATTGCAATGTGCTGCTCTAAATAATCCAGTTTACCCCAAGTATAGGTTACAGTAGGCGCAATTTCATTTAATTTATCAAGGTTGTTGATATTTGATAAGGCAATGATAAGATCTGGCTCTAATTCAATAATTTTCTCTAGGTTCTCATCAGATACTTCTTCAACATCTTTTAATTCTTCTGCAAAACGTGGATTCGTTTTTGACCAAACATCAATACCCACGATATTAAGATCTAAGGCGACGGCATTACCAGTAAAACCAGAGAGTAAAATAACCCTTTGAGGGTCAGCTGGTACTTCAATAGGGCCTGTTTCAGACTCATATGTAATGGTTTCGGATTTAGTTTCTAAAGGGGTGTCTTTTTCAGTAACGTCGCTTTGACTAGCAGTACTTTGACCGCCGCACCCGCTAATCAGTGATGCAAATGCCAGAAGGCATGGAATGAACAGATTTTTTATTTTCATTTTTAGTTTCTCCTTTTAGTTAAGTTATAAGTGACACACATAGGTTTATTTGTTCTGGGGTCTTGACCAATTACGGCGTCAATATGAAATACCTTTTTAAGTACCTCATGACAGATGACTTCCTCGCAAGTACCAGCTTTTATGATCTCGCCGTCTTTGAGAGCGATAATATAGTCCGCAAAGCGGGCAGCCTGATTGAGGTCATGAAGCACCATGACAATGGTGCGCTCCTGCTCGGTATTTAACTTTTGCAGCAGTTCTAAAACCTCTAGCTGATGGGCCATATCCAGATAGGTAGTGGGCTCATCAAGAAAAATAATATCAGTCTCTTGAGCAAGGGCCATAGCAATCCAAATTCTCTGACGCTGGCCTCCTGATAGGGAATCTACTGGGCGGTATTTAAAATCAGCAGTTCCGGTGACTTCTAAGGCCCAGTCAATAACCTCATGGTCTTTTTTTGTCAACCGGCCAAATCCGCTTTGATAGGGAAAACGGCCATAAGAAACCAGTTCTCCAACTGTGAGGCCACTGGCGCTTTCAGGGGTCTGAGGAAGAATGGCCATTTTTTTAGCAAGCAGTTTGGTATTTTCCTTTGAGATATCCTTACCATCTAAAACAACAGTCCCAGATTGGTGAGAAATAATACGGGTAATCGCCTTTAGAAGTGTCGATTTGCCACAGCCATTTGAACCGATGATGGTAGTAATTTGTTTATCTGGAATCTCCACATTAAGGCTTTTGACAATTAAGTGTTCACCATAACCAATGTTGAGATTGTTTGTATAGAGACGCGCCATGATAGGACCTCCGATTATTGAAATAAGAAATCAATCGATAATGACAATGATTATCAATGACGCCTTTAAGTATAAAGGTAGAATTGCCAGTTGTCAACCAATATCTTAATTGTAAAAATAAGGATTGGTTCACATCAGCATGACAATATGTTACAATAAAAAAGCAATTGAATATTTAAATCCATAAATCTGCTGGCTTTGATTTGGCAGGACTGGTTCGAGAACTCCCAGTATAAAAAACTAAGGATTTATAATGCTGTCATAAAGCGGTATCCTTGGGTACGGCTTTTTTTGTTATAAAAAAGCTGTACCTGTTCTCAAATAAGAGAAAAGAAGAGGAAAAGAAGATGGAAAAAAGAAAAGTTATTATTGATTGTGACCCAGGTATTGACGATTCTTTGGCGCTTATTTTAGCGTTGAGGTCACCAGAGCTAGAGGTTGTTGGTATTACGATTGTTGCTGGGAATGTTCCAGTCAAACAGGGGGGCGAAAATGCTCTAAAGGCACTAGAAATGGCAAAGGCACTTCATATCCCAGTGTATCTTGGAGAAGCAGGACCGCTTTCGAGAGAGCTTGTAACAGCTCAGGATACCCACGGCGAAGATGGTGTTGGGGAGTGCTTTTTTGCTAAGACTCAAAAAGCAGAAGTAAAAGAAGGGGCTGTAGATTTTATCATAGACACCTTAAATCAAAACAAGGAGATATCTATTATAGCCCTGGGGCCGCTGACGAATATTGCTAAAGCCTTGATGAAGAATAAAGAGGTATTTCAAAAGGTGGATCAATTTGTATCCATGGGAGGCAGCTTTAAAAGTCATGGCAATTGTTCTCCAGTAGCAGAGTTCAATTATTGGGTAGACCCTCATGGGGCTGATTATGTTTATAAAAATTTGGGAAGACCTATACATATGGTCGGTTTAGATGTAACAAGAAAAATCGTGCTGACTCCAAATATTTTGGAGCTGATTAAACGGTTAGGTGGTGACTTGAGTCACTATATTGTAGCTATTACACGTTTTTATGTGGATTTTCATTGGGTACAAGAGGGCGTCATTGGATGTGTGATCAATGACCCACTGGCAGTAGCTTATTTTATTGAGCCCTCTATTTGCCAAGGGTTTACAGCCTATACAGAAGTTAGCTGTGATGGGATTGCCATGGGCCAATCTATAGTGGATGAAAAG
>JARBTY010000214.1 GCA_029239935.1 Clostridia bacterium
GTCACATGAATATAATCTCTGATACAAGTACCGTCTTTGGTAGGGTAATCATTGCCATAGACGCTGATATGATCTCTTTGACCAAGAGGAACTTGTAAGATAAGCGGAATGAGGTGTGTCTCTACTGTATGGGCTTCACCAATCTTGGCACTGGCATCTGCCCCTGCTACGTTAAAGTACCTTAAACAAACAAAATTCAGATCATGAGCATGGTGAGTCCATTTCAGCATTTTTTCAATAGCCAGCTTGGTTTCACCATAGGTATTCGTAGGACTAGTTACCATATCTTCTGTGATAGGCATTGTTTTAATATCTCCATAAGTTGCAGCGGTAGAAGAAAAGACGATGTATTTAACCCCTGTCTCCACCATAACTTCTAATAAAACCTGTGCACCGTGGACATTATTATTATAATATTTCAAAGGATTAGTCATAGATTCCCCTACCAAAGAATTAGCAGCAAAATGAATGACACCATCAAAGGACTCTTTTATAAAAACTTCTTTGAGTTTTTCTTTATTGCGGATATCAACATGATAAAAAACAGCCTGATTTGGAATGCTTTCCTGGTGGCCTGTCTCTAAGCTGTCTATAACGACAACTTCAATATTTTTTTCAAGAAGCTGTTTGACAGCATGAGAACCAATATAACCTGCACCGCCAACTACGAGTATTTTCATAAGAACCTCCTATAATGAATGAATTTGTGTGGGACCATTGCCGATAGAAGCAATGTAAAACGAAGCTTCATAGCCAATGGCGTCTTTATATTTACGATTAACATTTTCTATAAAGGATGTTGTTTTGTCATTTGCCACAACGCTGATTGCACAACCCCCAAAGCCAGCACCGGTCATTCGGGCACCCAGAGCACCTTCCTCTTCCCAGGCCGCTGCAACCAAAGTATCTAATTCGATGCCAGTTACTTCATAGTCACTCTTAAGCGAAATGTGAGAAGCATTTAAAAGCTTGCCAAATGTCACGAGATCATTAGCTTGAAGGGCTTTTGTAGCTGCAAGGACACGGGTATTTTCTGTAATGGCATGTCTGACCCTTTTAAATTCAATAGGATGCTGGATAAGCGCTTCAGCTTTTTCTAAATCATCTTCTGTAAGATCACAGAGTGCCTTTATATCAAAGCCGTGTTGAAGCTTTGACAGAGCGCTTTCACATTCGGCTCTGCGCTCATTGTATTTGGAATCGGCCAGTTCACGGCGTTTGTTAGTATTCATAATCACAATACTATAGCCCTCTAATTCAAAAGGGACAAGCTTATAGTCTAAAGTATTACAGTCTAATAAAAGGGCGTGATTTTTTTGTCCTAAGGCAATGGCTGCCTGATCCATAATACCGCTGTTGACACCAATATAATGATTTTCCACTTTTTTGCCTAAAAGAGCAGCTTCCATACTTTCTAAAGAAAAAGCATACATCGTACTGCATATTTTACAGATAAGCATCTCTAAGGAGGCAGAGGAAGAAAGACCAGAACCGTTAGGGATATTTCCAAATACAGCAATATCCAGACCGGTATTTATAGAATGTCCGGCTTCAAGCAGGTATTTAATAACCCCTTTCAAATAGTTGCACCAGTTGTGAGATTTGTTATAAGTCAAATCCTCTAGAGAAAACTCAATGACACCTAAGCTTTCAAAATTGAGAGAATAGACTCTGAAAAGCTGGTCCGCACGTTTGCTGACAGCAGCATAGGTACCTAGTGTGATGGCGCAGGGAAAAACAAGTCCGCCATTATAATCAATATGTTCTCCAATCAAGTTAACTCTTCCTGGGGCAAAAAAGCTGGCTTCAGGTTCTCTTTCAAAGATTGAAATAAATTTTTGCTGTAAAATTGATAAATCCATAAGCATCCTCCTAAAGATTATTAATAAGTATATTTTCATTATATAATATTAGTAAAAAAAATCAATATTTTTACTAAAAAATATTAACTTGATTGAAATATTAAAACCATATATAATAGAATATAAATGATAAAACCTATATTATATAAGGAGTGTAGAGATAAATGACTCTTTCAATAAAGAGGTTAAATTTTAGTAAAAATAGAGAGTGGGTGAGGTCGTGGCTACGATTAAAGAAGTTGCAGAAAAAGCGGAGGTATCTATTGCGACTGTTTCGAGGGTTTTGAACTTTGATGAAACCCTCAATGTATCAGTAGAAACCCGAAAACGTATTTTTGAAATAGCAGAACAGCTCCAATATATAACGATAAGTCAGAGAAAGAACAAGGGTAAAAAACTCAATATAGGGATTACTCAGTGGTATACAGAAACTGAGGAGTTAAAAGATCCCTATTTCTTATCTATTAGAATAGCGGCTGAAAAAAAATGCAGCAGAGAAGGGATAAATTTTAGAAATGTGACCCTTGAGGATATGCCGTATGTTTCTAGTGAGATCGAGGGCCTCATAGCCATTGGGAAGTTTGGGGTGCAGGATATCAAACGTCTTAGCAAAGGGGCAAAGCCTATTGTATTTGTGGATTCATCACCAGATGAGATGAAGTATGACAGTGTGGTGACAGATTATAAAAATGGTGCACAGGCAGCTCTCGAGCATCTGTATCAGTTAGGGCATAGAGCGATTGGGTATATAGGCGGCACAGAATATATCAATGATAAAAAAGACATTATTAAAGATTATAGGGAAGAAGCCTATAAAGACTTTATGAAAGAGAGGGGGATTTTCAGTGAAGCTTTAATTTCAAAAGGGAGCTTTGCACCCGAAGATGGCTATAGACTGATGAAAGAAGCACTTCAAAAGGAAGATAGGCCTACAGCATTTTTTATTGCAAGTGACCCCATGGCTATAGGAGCCTATAAAGCTGTTACAGAGAAAGGTTTATGTATTGGGCGTGATCTTAGTATAATTGGTTTTGATGATATTTATACCTCCAAGTTTTTGACCCCAGCACTTACCACCGTAAAAGTATATACTGAGTTTATGGGGGAAACGGCAGCTGAAACACTGATTGAGAGACTCAAAACGGAGCGAAAGATCTCAAAAAAGATACTTATCCCCACAAAACTTATTTTAAGAGAAAGTTGTGGAAAAATGATATAATATTTGATATGATTGTTGATAGATACAAAATTGTGAAATGATAAAATGATTATAGAAGGGGTGCTATAATGGAAATAAAAAAGACTCAACTAACGCTTAAAAGCGGTAAAGAAGTGACTGCCTATGGACTTATCAATGATAAGGGCATGATGGCAGAGGTTTTAAGCTTAGGAGGCATACTTACAAAGATTGTGACGCCAGATCAAACAGGTTGTTTTGAAAATGTGCTGCTGGAATGGGAAGACATCAATACGTATGAAGAAAATCCAGGGTATATAGGCGCTCTGATCGGCAGAATAGGCGGCAGAATATACGATGCAAAGGTAACCATTAATGGCGAAGTTTATACCTTTGCTAAAAATAACAATGGCAATACCCTGCACGGGGGCATCGAAGGCTTTGACAAAAAAATCTGGGATGTAAAAGAACAAGTTAGCGACGGAGAGGCTTCTTTAACTCTCACGTATTTTAGTGAAGCAGGTGAAGAAGGTTTTCCAGGGAACTTAGAGGTAACTGTTGTGTACAGTCTAAATAACCAAGATGAATTAACCCTTACCTATACTGCAAAAACAGATGCAGATACCATTGTGAACCTAACCAATCATGCTTATTTTAATCTCTCAGGCAATGCCAAACGTTCTGTTTTGGAGCAAGAGGTATTGATCAATGCGGACAAAATCTGCAAATTAGATAAAGAGCTCATACCAGACGGAGAACTTCTCAGTGTAGAGGATCACTCAGCTTTTGATTTCCAAAAGAGAAAACCCATTGGACAAGATATCAAACAAGAGGATAGTCAGCTCAAATACGGAGGCGGCTACGACCATCCATGGATTTTTACAAACGAAGAAAAAACAGCAGAGTTTTATGATCCTATTTCAAAAAGATGCATGACGATTACAACCACAGAACCAGGCATCGTGATGTACACCATGAACTTTGCGGATACTCCCATTAAACTTTCAAATGGAGAAATCCAAAAACCAAACTATGGGGTATGCTTCGAAACCCAAAAATTACCCATAGGCTACAACGAAGTTTTTAAAGAAGACGTGCTTCTTAAAAAAGGAGACATCTACTCCAGCCAAACAACCTTCAAATTCAGCATCAAATAAAAAATGAGAACTAAGGCTTGCATTGATATGCCCCCTGTCTACTTGACAGGGGGCATATCAATGCAAGGTTCTTTTTTTATAGAGTATAAGTAAAAGGGATAGTTATTCATAAGGAAGCTAATCAAGCTATTTAAGCAATTCACTCTAGATGTAAGAGTATATTTAAAATAAGATGATCTAGAGTGAGACAGATTAATGGGTTATAGTTTCTAGACACATTGGTAGACAATGAAAAATGTAGAAATTACTAATACCACTATTTTTATAACTAAAATAGTGGATTATAAATATGCTTGATTTCTAATTTCAATAATAGTTCCTTCTGGTGCGATAATCTTAAATAACTTACCGCCTTCTACCTCATAAATATCTTGGCCGTGTTTGGACTTAAACCTATCAAATCCAAGGTTTTTAAGTCTAATATATTCTGTTTCAATATCATCTACAAATAATGCAAAATGAACAATACCTTTATTGCTTTGATTAAAGTCGACCAAAACTTCATCAAGCTTATTTGTTTGTAATTCGATCATAAAACTATCTTGTTGCAACCATGAGTTATAGAACCTTTTATGAAAAGGAGCGGTTTCCTTTATCAGCGTAAATCCTAATATATCATTGTAGAATTTCAAAGATTCTTCATAACTGTCCGTTTGAATACAAATATGGTGCAGTTTCATCTTTTTCCTCCTTCCTTTTAATAGTTATCATCTTAATAATCATTCAAATATAATACTTTCAGTGAGGGTGTCTGAATACTCCGTAAGGATGATAGAGTTCATTTCTAGATTAGAGTAAACAGTATTAAATAAAAGATATCCCACTTTTGCCGAACAACCCATGTAAGATACATACCACTCATTATTCTAATCATTATAAGCAACACTTTGAAGCAGCGCCACCGCTTCTTCCTCTGGAAGTGCCTCACTAAAGTAATACCCCTGGATTTTATCACACTTATAGTGTTTTAGATAATCAAGCTGCTCTTTGGTCTCAACAC
>JARBTY010000215.1 GCA_029239935.1 Clostridia bacterium
CTTTCCTTAAAATACTGTATCTGCTGCTGTGTATACTGAAAAGATTGTAAATATCCATCCTCAGTTTCACAAATACTATATGCTCCGTAATAAATCTTCCTTAACTGTTCATTTGATAGTTTCATATAATATCCACCTTTCTTAGTCTTCTTATATCTTCGTATTTTCACCTAACTCAAACTAATGTTTCCCGGAAAATGTAATATCACTATTTTATTAAGATTACTAATTACTGAATCTATTTCGTCTTTCGTTGTGTACCTTCCAAGACTAAATCTCACAGCCCCCCGTCCAACATCCTCCGTAACGCCCATTGCATTTAGTACCGGTGAAATGGATGTCATCCCAGAATGGCATGCAGACCCCGTTGAAGCAGCTGTTTCTTCAAGTTGGTTCAAAACCTCATGCCCATTATATCCAAGAAAACTTACATTCAAAGTGTTAGGGAGTCTCTTTTCTGAATGCCCATTTAAATGGATTCTATCTCCAAACCTTTCTTTGAGGTTATCATAGAAATACTCTGTTAACTTCTTGATTTCCGAACTTTTTAAAGCCTCCGCTGATATTTCACACGCTTTGCCTAATCCAACCTCAAGAATTATATTATCAGTACCTGCTCGTCTTCCGCTCTCATGTCCAGCCCCATGGATCAAAGACTCTATATGGATTCCATTTCTTATAAATAATGCCCCAATGCCTTTGGGTGCATACAATTTATGACCGGCAACAGTCAAAAAATCAACTCCCAGACTTTCCACATTAATCGGTACTTTGCCTATTGACTGGGATGCATCTGTATGAAACAAAACATTATATTTTTTACAGATGCTTGAGATTTCTTCTATCGGCTGTATTGTACCGACTTCATCATTAGAATGCATGATCGTAACCAAGATGGTTTGATCGGTAATCAGTTTTTCAACATCCGATGGATTCACCATGCCATACTGATCAACCGGCACATAACTTACATCATAACCAATGCTTTCTAAATACTTACATGGATTAATGATTGCTGGATGCTCGATTTTTGACGTAATAATATGATTGCCCTTATTTTTGTAAGTATGAGCAACACCTTTAATAACTGTATTGTTTGATTCACTGCCCCCGCTCGTAAACACTATTTCGTTCGGTGTACAGCCTAATAAGTTCGCAACTTGTTTCCTTGAATTTTCTATCGCCTTTTTCGCCTCAATACCTAGTTCATGGCTGCTAGATGGATTTCCAAAATGTCCATAAAGATAGGGAAGCATAGCATCTGCGACGGCATTGTCTATGGGTGTAGTCGCATTGTAGTCAAGATAAATCATTCCTTAACCTCCTCTTCCATAATATTTATAACACAGTCTTAGTGTGTGTAATCTATTATTTTAATTGTATCTCCAACTTTCTTTTCTATGGCAGCTTTCATCTTTTCTGCATGTGGACAAGCAAATCCAATAGGATTCCCTTTTGTGATACATGAGGCGAGAACTATCGTATCTGTACCACGCTTAACCATCTCTGCAGCTCTTGTTACTGCTTTTTTACCTGGACATCCGCCACAGGTATTAACACCAATCACCTCGATGTCCTCATCAATACCTTCAAATGCCAATTTTTTCGTATTCATTACCTTAAAACAAGTTGTTGCGGGACACATATCTTCCGTTTGCATACATCTAATTAACCCTACCTTCACAATTATAACCTCTTTCTGATATTATTTATTTCTTTTATCATTTCAAACTGTTTTTCCATCTGCTCCACCATAGCATCCCTCATAATCATGCATGCTTGAAGGGTCTTAGGATTAGCAATTGTATAATACATTTTGGTGCCCTCACGCCTTACATTCACGACCCCTTTTTCACGCATCACAGCTAAATGTTGAGATATATTTGGAACTTTAACCTCCATGGCTGAGGCAATTTGATCCACACACATTTCTTTTTCTCCTAACAAAAATAAAATCTCTATTCTCTTAGGGTTAGCCATAAACTTACAAAAATCTGCGTGGAGCATATAAAGTTCTTTTTGGTTTACCATCTCACTTACTCCTTTTCACTTTTCGATATATGGATCATGACAAAACGTAATATCGTAAGAATAGATCCACCTACCGACAAAAAATAAAATTCGACTTCTAAAAAGACTAGGGCTTTTGTTTTAATAATTATTATTTGCATATTTTCGCAAATAATAATTATTTTAACAAGTCAAGTAAAACACGTCAACAGATATCTCAATAAAATACCATTAAATACATTATATATAAGTCAATTTCAACGCCCGACTTAAGCTCAATATTCATTTTTTCATCAAAGACCGTAACCTTCTCGATTAATCGCCTTACCATTTGCTCATCATATTCCTTCAGCTCATATGACTGCCTTCTGCTTCCACTATAACTGGCTTCACTTTCTGTATTCAAATACAATTTTGGATACACTTTTTGAAGCCAGGCTAAATTCCAACATAAAAAAGGACACACGAATGTGTCCCTAAAAGTATGCTTATTTAATCCACATAAATTATAAAATATTCACTTGTGTATTTGTCAATCCCTTATAACTTCCATTTCATAGTATTACTATTTTTCTATCTTCCATGATATTATATAATTTGTATTTTCTGGAATATCTATCTTTATATCTTCCTGTTTTTCAAAGTGTCCTACTAATCTATGTTCTAAGGCTGTCTGATGGAAATGGCTTAAAGCAATTCCAAGATCTACTTTCTTAATCATCTTTTCTTCTTCGTTTGCATTACTTTTGTGCGTCTCAAAAAAATGATAGGAGCCTTGTTTTTTTACTACTCTCCATGGTTGTGCATTGGTAGCAGACGGAGCCAGACGAAGCATCTCCAATGGATTAACATACTCATTTGCATCTTTCCTTGAAAGTGCATTTCCAAAAGAATCCTGAAAGAAAATTTCCTCCCATGGCTTTCGTTTATCCGACTTCATTGTTTTTCTCATTAGGCTTTCGGTAATGCTTTTTTTACCGGTTGCATATCCAATCGGTGATATTGCTGGGAATAGTTCATCTTCTTGTATGTCCATAGCTTTTTCGAATTGCTGTCTACTAAAAGTAGCGGCAAGCCATACGGTGGCAAGACCCAGATTAGTAGCAATCAGTACAAGATTTTCAAACTGATATCCGGCTGCCACAAGTCCTAACTCTGTTTTATCCGTCGTTACACCTAAAAATGTATTGGCACCCTTTATCACTCCGTAGGTGCCTAGCTTTTCTCCATTCGATACAGTATCTTTTTCTATAAGATGAACTCGAACATTTTCTCCAAATGGATTTGTTAACTGACTTATCTCTTTCAACAATTTTTCTTTGTCATTTACTGAAAGTTTTTTTGAATCATAAGTTCTGGTACTAACTCTCTTTTTAATCGTTTCCTCTATTGGAATATTAAGTTTCATTTTTTCTTCCTCACTTTTTATGAATGGTTATTTCTTATGCTTTAAATAGTTATATACTCCATCTCTTATCGTTACTTAGGAATACAAACTTGTAACTAGTTCGATATATTCGTACCTTAAAATTTAATGACAACTTTCCCTTTTGTATGTCCTTGCGCTACAAGATTCAGTGCTTTATTAATGTCCTCAATACGAAATTCTGTCGGGTCTACAGCAGGTACAACCTTATTATCTTCAATGATTTTCTTAAGCTTTTCTAATTGTGCACCGTCACTTCGAACAAAAATGAAGCGATATTGAACACCTTTTTTCTTCGCTTTATTATCATACTTAGCTCCGGCAACAGCAAAGAGCTTTTGTTTCCAACCAAGAATTTTATGATCTACTGCAAAACGCCTGTTAGGACCGGTACGCAGAGAAAGAAGCCTGCCTCCCTGCTTAAGAATCGAAAGTTCATGATCAAATTCATCTGATCCCAGAGCGTCAATCACATAATCTATGTTGCTAAGTAATTCCCAATAATTTTCTGTTGTGTAGTCGATATATTTGTCTGCGCCTATCTCAATTGTCCGTTCGCGTGCCTGCGGATTTCCACTAACTATCACCTTAAGTCCCATTGCCTTAGCAATAGGAATGGCCATTTGACCAAATGACCCTGAACCTCCTGGAATAAAAACAGTTTCTCCGGATTTGGCTTCCAATTCTTCATGTAAGCCTTGATAAGCAGTCAATCCCGTTAATGGTGCCGCAGCCCCAGTCACGAAATCAAGATTAGCTGGTAAATGTCCGATAGCATCTACATCAATTGCAGCATATTCGGCAAAAGCACCGATTTTCGCTAGTGGCAAGCGCGAGTATATTGCATCTCCTACTTTAAAACCTTTAACCTTTTTACCTACTTTTTCAATCACACCTGTCAGTTCGTTACCAAGCGTCAATGGAAACTTATAGTCTTGAATCAATTTTACACTACCAGTTATAATTAGCATTTCCAAAGGATTCACTGCCGCAACTTTTACCTTAACTAAAACTTCATTATCACCAATTTCAGGAATTGGGATGTCATTAATTTTTGCCTCAATACTTTTTGAATATTTTGTAATTTGTGCTGCTTTCATAATAGATACCTCCATACTCTTTGTTTTATAGTAACCTGCTACAATCAATAAAAGATGCAACTTCTTTCTTTTCTAGAACGAGCGTTCAAGTTAATACAAAAAATTTTAGTCACTTAATAAATCAAGAAAAAAATTTGCTATATTATGCATTTTTTCTTTACTTGCCGAGGTTTTTACGAGCACTCGCAACCCTAAAAGGGCATTGTGTAAAATTTCTCCTAAAAGTTCATTATCATATTTTTTGGAAAACTCACCATCTTCTTGACCATTCTTTATAATTTCTGCAATAAAATTTTCTGCATAACTGAATGCATTTTCCGTCTTCTCCAATACATCTTGATCCCAAGGTCCAAACTCGGTAGTAGCATTCACAAAAAGACATCCATATTGCTTCTCTTCATTTCCCTCAATGATGTAATCAAAGATATATTGTATGGCTTGATATGACGTTTTTGCTCTAAGTGTTTCGGCCTTAAATTTGGCTGTACTAAATTCACCATAACGATCAATTACTTTTAAATATAGAGCATGTTTATCACCAAATGTATCATAAATGCTTTTTCTGTGAATACCCATATGTTCCACAAGATCACTCATAGAAGTTTTTTCATATCCCTGTTGCCAAAATACTTCCATGGCTTTCTGT
>JARBTY010000216.1 GCA_029239935.1 Clostridia bacterium
ATTTTTGAAATTCACATCTCACTATTTATTGATATATATTTTCAATTCCCAACTTTTTTATTTTACGCCATAGGGTTGTTGTACTAATCCCCAGCTTGTTGGCTACGGCTGTACGATTTCCTTTGTAGGTCTCAAGAAGTGCCGCGATCTCAGCTGCTTCAAGACTTTTATAAACAACTACTTTATCCTCATTCCTTGAATTTCTCACAATAGGGTACGCTTCTACTAGAAGTCTTTCTACAAATTTTTCATCTACTGTACGTCTAATAGCAGCTATAACAATTCTTTCACAAAAACTCTGTAATTGTGTCAAGTTACCTTCCCATCCATATTCTTTCAAGACTTTTTTAGCACTGGTAGTCAATACAATATATCTGGAATATTTTTTGCAATACTCTTTTATATAATAATCTGTCCATGCTTCAATATCACTTTTCCGCCCATATAAAGGCGGAATAGAGAGAGATAATGTATTTAAAGCATAAAAAAGCTCATGGCTAAATTTCCCTGTATGAACAAGTGCCAAAAGTTGCGAAGATGTTGTAGCAATAACTCGTATCCGTACAGAGGGGGTATTCTCTTCGTAAGGCTGTATTAATTGTTGCTTTAAAATAATCGGTATCAATGCCTGTTGGCACGCTTTAGTCAAATACTCTACATCACTTAATACTAAAGTTCCTCCATGAGCAAGATTGATAATCCCTTTTTCTTCTCTATCTTTATTTCCAAACAAATATTCAAACTGCATCTCTTGCCCATGAGCACTGCATTTAACAAAAGCATATGGACCTTGATTATGCGGACTGTTATTATGGATGCACTGTGTCAGTATATCTTTTTCGCTGCCCGCTGCTCCCATTACGATAATGGATGCCGAAGTTTGAGCATAGATTTTAGCTTTTTTGATTTCTTTTAAAATACTTAAAGATTTATCTTCAATATACTCAAACTCATACCGCGCAGCATGGCCTTTAAAATAAATTTCTTTTCTTATCTTCGCTTCCATCTCAACCAGATTTTGAACTTCATTAAAAGATATAATCGCTCCATCTACTTGATGCTCCAGTATAATAGGAGCAAGACTTACCGCATAAGCAGCATTGTTAATGCGCATATACGAAGCATAACTTTCTTTTAAATCAGTATAAACTTCTTTTAAAAGATCCTGATCCAGTGATTTGATTAACTTTGTGATTGGTTCCCCTACTGCTTGATTCCTTTCTACCTTTAAAAGTTCTTCTGCTAAAGGATTCAGGGCGTCTACATACCCCTCTTTATTGAGCTTTATAATGCCATTAAAAGAGTAATCTAAAAGCGTTTTAAGCTGAGCAGTATTAAGTTTCTCTAAATCTATAGCCCGCCCAATACCTTTAGCAATACTTAGTACACTTTTTATAGAATCTTCGCTTAATGCATCTACAAAAATATAGGGCATATCTAATTTTTGTGCATGCATATTAGCACGATCTCCCCCTATAATAAGATCCGCACCCTCACTATTAGCAGTCTTTACAGCAGAAGCTATTTCTTCAATATTATCTACATAATAAGTTCTTAGTTTTATCCCATACAATTCATCAAAACAACGCATATCGCAAAACATGTTTTCAAACCCTACCACTGCAATAACAGGTCTTTTTTTTCTAATCATTTTTTTAGCTTTTGAAACAATAACTCCCATTTCCTGTCCTGTCATTGCAATATCTATAACTGTATGAGAAATGTTTTGTTTAATAATATGTGCCTGATATCCCCTTGCAATAATGACATCTACACCATTTTTGACATACCCTTGTACTTCTTCAACAGTGTTTTCTATTAATGATGCTTTAACAATCGTGTTTGTGAAATTTAATTTCTGTAATACTTCTTTTACTTCTTCTTCCATCTCTTCTCTTGGTAACACAAAAACAAACTTTGCCATATGTCTCATCCCTCTTAACTGTAAAATATACTTCGTTATATCAAGCATAGCTTTTATAGCATTGCGCCCTCTCTATAAAAAATTATACCTTAACAAATCCGTAATATAAACAAAGAACTTTCATCCTTGCTTCTTCGCAACATGAAAGTTCTTTATTGACATCAGCTATAAATTCTATTATATTCTTTCTTTTCAACAAATCATTTTTTTACCAGTACTGAGGTAGCCACTCTCCATGGGCCTTGATTAATGCATCACACATACTGATAATATCATCCATTGAAAGCTCTGCAGCTGTATGAGGATCCAGCATTGCCGCCATGTAGATGGCTTCTTTTTTCAAGCTTGATGCCGCTTCTATGGTGAGAAGCTGTACGTTGATATTGGTTCTGTTGATAGCTGCACACTGCTCTGGCAGTCCCCCTACATAACAAGGATTAATGCCATTTCTGTCAATTAAGCAAGGCACCTCTACACAGGCATTTTGAGGCAGATTGGTAATGAGTCCTGTGTTGATAACGTTGCCGTGCACCCTAAAAGGTGTATCCGTTTCCATTGCTTTAATAATATAAGAGGCAAATTCATGGGTTTTTTTGTGTTCGATTTTTTTATCACCAAGCAGCTCTTTTTGAGTTTCTCCCCATTTTTCAATCTGTTCTACACAGCGTCTTGGGTACTCATCTAAAGGAATATTAAACCGCTCAATAAGCTCTGGGTATTTGGATTTAATATACCAAGGGGTATATTCACTGCAATGCTCCGAAGATTCTGTGATATAATAACCAAACTTCTGCATCATATCAAGCCTTACAAGGTCTGTCTTTTTAAACGCATTCATCTCACCAGATCTTGCACGCCTCTTAATCTCTGGATACAGATCATTCCCCTCAAGGTCTTTGATACTCAGGAGCCATGCTTGATGATTAATGCCTGCAATCTCCCATTTGCACTTATCTACATACTCTGTCATATCTACATCTTTTAAAAGTCTGGCTGCACAGTCCTGTACACTATGGCAAAGTCCAATTGTTTGAATAGCAGTATGCCTTTGCATATAACCTGTCAGCATCGCCATAGGGTTGGTATAATTGAGCAGCAGTGCCCTAGGGCACACCTCTTCCATGTCTTCTGCAAAAGCTTTCATCACAGGAATAGTTCTTAAGGCTCTAAATATCCCCCCTATTCCCAAAGTATCTGCTATCGTCTGCCTCAGCCCATACCGTTTAGGTATTTCAAAATCTGTAATGGTGCAAGGGTCATACCCTCCTACCTGTACGGCATTCACCACATACTGCGAACCCCTTAGGGCTTCCTTTCTGTCAAGGCTGCTTGCCAAAGTAATATCTCCTCTTCCCGAACCTTTAATAATATTATTGATAAGCACTCTAGACTCTTCTAGTCTTTTCTCATCCATATCATGCAGCATGATGTCCATATCTTTAATCTCATCCGTATAAATACAATCTCCTAATACATTTTTAGCAAAAACGGTACTCCCAGCTCCCAGAAAACAAATTTTTGGCATAAATCTCTCTCCTTTTCTATTTGCTTCTTTATCTATCAAGCCGATTGATAATGCTCATTGAGTATATACCTATCAATCATCTTTAATATAGTGTAGAAGTTTTTCTCCGAAACATAAATGGACAGATGTAGCTTCTCCATGTCCAGATGTGATATACTTTCATAAACACTTGATAGTTAAAAGGAGGCTCAAATGGACATTTCTCTAAAGATTAAAAGATTAAACCTGACCGATCTTATCATGTATCAATGTGGTTATGAATCCTGTTCTCCTGGTCACGCTTTTGGACCAGCTGTAAGAGATCATTTTTTAATCCATTACATTCTCAGTGGTAAAGGCTCTTTTTACGCCAACAACACCTGTTATCCCTTAGAAAAAGGCCAGGCTTTTTTAATCTGCCCTGATGCCATCACATTTTATGAAGCTGATCATACCGCTCCATGGACGTACTGCTGGGTTGGTTTTCACGGTCTAAAAGCCTCTTTTTATTTGGAGTCCGCCGGTCTTACACAAAAGGCTCCCATTTTCTCCCCCTCTAGCCAAGATTATATTGTCCATTGCTTTGAAGAAATGTTAGAAACTCAAAAATTAAAAGTAGGCAGAGAACTGAGACTCACTGGCCTTCTCTATACCCTACTATCCGAATTGATTGAAACAGCTCCACACTCACCTGAGCTTCTAAATAGCAAAGATCTCAAAACCCAGTATATTGAGACGGCCGTCAGATACATCGAGATGAACTATTCCCGTCAAATAACAATTGCCGATATAGCATGCTATATCGGCCTCGACAGAAGTTATTTGTCTCGTCTCTTTAAAGGATTTCTCTCCAAATCTCCTCAACAGTTTTTAATAGAGTATCGAACCAACAAAGCCATAGAACTTATGCATAACCCCCATCTATCCCTCGGAGATATTGCCCGTTCTGTAGGCTACAGTGATGTATTATCTTTTTCCAAAGCCTTCTCAAAAGTAAAAGGCATCGCGCCAAGCTATTATCAAAAAGCGGCACTTTAATTTCAAATCATAACTGCCAACTGTTTCTTACTCCCGATGTTGTTCTATATGAGGTCCGCCAGTCCCCTCCATTATTCCTCTAGCAAAATATCTAACATCCCTTTAGTGTTATTCATAAAGCGCTTCATGACTTGATAGTGCTCTGTATCTTCATAATTTATTGCAGCATAACTATTCTCAATATTATATATTATTGCATTTGGATATGACATTATAATAGGTGAGTGTGTTGCTATGATGAACTGTGAATTATTTTTTACTAGATCATGGATTCTTGTAATAAGTGCCATTTGTCTGGTAGGCGATAAGGCTGCTTCAGGTTCATCTAAAATATACACTCCCTTTCCGCTAAACCTATTTAATACTAATGACAAAAATGATTCTCCATGGGATTGTTCATGAAGGGAAATACCCCCATAATACTCAGCTACATCTAGTTCATCAATATTGGTAGCTACATTATAAAAACTTTCAGCCCTAAAAAAGTACCCATCATTTGCAGATAATATGCCTTTAGCTAAACGAAGGTAATAAGATAAATTTGAATGTGTGCTTTTTGTTGAAAAATTAAAATTCTTACTCCCACCTTCTGGATTAAACCCATAAGCAACTGCTATTGCTTCAAGAAGTGTCGATTTACCACTACCATTTTCACCTGTTATAAATGTAACATTTGGGTGAAA